>CAZJWT010000037.1:0-10881 GCA_964550005.1 uncultured Clostridia bacterium
TTCCCCACTATCTGGTCCTTCAAAAGAGCAAAAACTGTCGGGCCACTACCCGACATTAAAGCACAATCAGCACCTCCTTCCAGAAGATCTTTTCTTATTTGAGCAATAATTGGATACTGAGCAATAACAACTTCTTCTAACCGATTATAAATTAGCTTCTCTACGCCATCTTTCAAAATCTTTCCTATTTCCGCCCTAGTCAGATTGGAGCTTCCTGAAAGAGAAGTCTCTCTTTTTCTTTCAAATTGAGACTGGGGAGTTTTTATTTTAATAATATTTACAGGCTCTGTCAACCTTATTTTATCAAGTTGTCTATAAGCCCAACTCGTTGACACCACAAAATCGGGCTTAACTAAAAGAATCCACTTTCCCTTTATCTTGGGAAGAGGGGTCACTATCTCTCCGTACCCTTCACCTAAAGCAGTATGACCGTAGAGAAAGAAAGGGACATCACAGCCAAGTTGTGCTGATATGGGAAGTAGATTCCTGCGGGCATAGTTTAATTTCCATAGTTTATTGAGTCCCTTCAAGGTCGCTGCTGCATCGGATGAACCGCCACCCAGTCCAGCGCCAACGGGAATCTTCTTTACGATTTCTATCTTTATGCCCTCTTTGACTCCCGCATATCTCCTCAATAGTAATGCTGCCTTATAGACAAGATTTTTCGGGCCTTTTGGAACTAAGGGATGGCTGCAGTGAACCTCTATTCCATGCCCTTCAGTTTTGGATAAAATGACCTCATCATATAGACCTATAGCCTGATAAACTGTCTTTAGCCTATGGTATCCCCTTACCAGACTCGCGGAGTCATCTAATACCTGTAAATATAAGTTTATCTTTCCATAAGCTCGAATTCTCATTTTCTCTTCAATTGTTCTTCTAAGTTTCGTATTTTTTTCATTAACTTCTCATTTCCTGCATTCAGTTCTAATGCTTTACGATATGCATCAAGAGCTTTTCCGGTTTCACCTAGCTTATCATAAGTAGCACCGAGATGTTCATAGATTACAGGGTCCTCGATTAATTTTACTGCCTTTTTCAACTCTCCCCGAGCTCTTACATATTCCCCTTGCTGAAAGTATACCCAACCCAAGCTATCAATGTAGGCGGCGTTTTCGGGATCAATCTCCAGGGCCTTTTGAATATGTTCTAACGCCTTCTCCAAATTTATCCCCCGTTCAGCCCAGGAATAACCGAGGTAATTGCGCGCCTGAGCATGGCGTGGGTTCATCCTGATTACTTCTTCCAAAGCTTCATAACAAAGATCGAAACTCTTTAGCTGGTCATAACAGATACCGAGTTGGAAATATACTTCTGCATTTTGCGGGTCATATTTTATTGCATTAGAAAAAGCATCTACTGCCTCGGAATAATTCTTCTCCTGTTCCAAGGAAAGTCCCAGAAAATACCAGATATTGGCATCCTCCGGCTTTAATTCGGATGCTTCTTGCAGAACTTCTTTAGCTTTCTGATAATCGCCTTTCTCTAAATATATAATTCCAAGGTGTAAATAAGTCTCCATTACGTCCTTCTGGAGGAAATTAATCCGCTCAAGGTATTCAATTGCCCGGTCCCAGTCTTTCTCCTGCTCGTAAATTAAGGCTAAGCTGTGAAGAGCTCTTAAGTCATAGGGATCTATCTCTAAACACTTGGAAAAGTTTTCCTTTGCTTTGGAGATATCCTTAATAGAGAAATAGAGTGCACCGAGCTTATCATAAATTTGCGTATTTTCGGGGTCTATTTTTCTACATTCCAAGTATTCTTCTATTGCTTTTCTGTATTTACCCTGGAATTCGTAAATCGATGCCAGGGAGAGACGAGCTTCCCATTGCTCGGGAGCTATCCTAATTATTTTCTTATATTCCTCAATTGCCAGGTCAATCTCTTTGAGCTCTTCATACATTCTCGCTAAATCGAGCTTTGCTTGCAAATCCTCAGGATTTAACTCCACTATCTTTTTATAAAATTCAATGGCTTTAGAGCCTTTACCTTTCCTTCTGTAAATCTCCCCCAAATACTGGTAAGCTTCTCGATTGTTTTCCGCAAGATTCAAAGTCTTATAAAACTCTTCCAGCGCCTCATCGAACTGACTTAGAGAATAATATACCTTTGCCAGCTCGGTGTGAAGAAATGGGGAATTACTATCCAGTTCCACCGCTTTTTCGTACTCTACGGCAGCATCTTTGATATCTCCCTCTTCATAATAGATGCTCCCCAAGAGGTAATGGAAGAGCGGGTCCAACTCAACCTCAGTTGCTTTGAGAGGATTATTCGACAGCGAGCCAACCATCAAAACAACAATAACCAAGAGAAATATCTTTTTCATCTTCCGCCACCAATGCCGCTGCACAATTTGAAATTGTGCCTACAAAGTCTTGAAATTTTGCCTGCAAGTGTCATTGAGCGCGACTGGAATCCCGATCTTCAATCGGGACTCGCGGCAATGACAACTATTTCCATACCTCTACTCAATCTTATTAATTATTAGCCCACTCAACAACTTGGGATAAAAATATGTTGACTTTTTGGGCATTATCTCCCCTGCTTCAACTATTGCTTTAAACTCGGATACCTTTATGGGTCTAAGAAAAAAGGCTACACAGTGCGAGCCATCTCTTATATTAGCAACTGTTTCATTAATTTTTTCGGAATACGTGATACTTCCTTGACTCTCCGGAGAAATCCTCAAAACGTCCTCAATAATTAAATTATGTAGTATTACTACGTCCAGCTGCCGAAAAATCTCCGCTCTTCCTTTCATAAACCCCTCGGGAATCCCTTCCTCTTTTAAGCTTAATAGATAAAATTCATTCCCACCAATATACATTCCTATTCTGTGTCTTGCTTTCTCGTTTTTCATCTGACCCAGTAATTCTTTTAGGCTAGTAACCATTTTCACATCAAAATATTCCCCGACTCCTACAATTAGCCTCGTCCGCTCAAACCCCCGGAAGTTCCTGATTGCTCGATGAATAGGGAAAATTTTGAGTCCAATATTTTCCATGTTTACAAAGTACGACATTACATAGTTATACCCCTCACGGTCCGTGTGGCGAGGATTACTCTCCCTCAACTCATTTCGATACTCCAAGGCGCTCTCATAACGATGGTGACCATCAGCGATAGACAATTTTCTATCTCTCATTCCTTCTACTATCCAGTTAAGTGACTTCTGGTCTTTTACTCCCCACAACCTATGTCTAATATTTCCTCCATTGATAATATCGAATAGCGGAGCTTCGTTCCTCTTCTCCTTCCACAATCTGTCAATTCTACTTTCTGGATCTTCATAAATTGTAAAAATTTGTGAGAAGTTTGCCCTGCAGGCTCTGAGAAGATTCAACCTATCTCTTTTTGGCTCAGCCATTGTTGCTTCATGTGGTCGAACTATGCCCTTAGAGAAATCTTCTAACTGGGCAAGAGCTATAACGCCACGCCTGTTAATAATTTTTCCCTTACCTATATGACTCTCCACTTCACCGAATATATCGCTTCCCAATTCATAATCCTCTTCCAGAAGATATATAGAGGGCGACTCGTCCCTTATCAGTATACCTTCTTCAAGCCACCTTTGAAAAAACTCGCCTGCCCTGGTATATCTATTATTGGTTTCATTATCGCCGGGAAAATCTTTTCCTAAAATGAGTCTGATTACATTGTATTGACTCATCTCATAGTATCTCTCCTGCGCCTCACCAGAGATAACGTCGTAAGGCGGGACAACCACCCGAGATAGCTCCTTTATCTTTTCCCGATTATAGAAAATACCTCGAAAAGGAATTATATTGGCCATCCTCTACCTCTCAATTCATAATTCATAATTTATAATTCATAATTAACTTATCTACTTCCCGGTTTTTCTAAAGGGATTCCCTTTTTACAAATCGGACACTCCTCTGGAGAATAAGTCTCTATATCTATTTTCAGGAGGCTCTTCAGTGGTAAATTTAGACTAGCCAGCTCATCTGAAAATGAAGACTTGCTACGGTCCACAATTGCTCCAATTCCTTCCACCTCTCCTCCCATACCCTTGACAATTTCCACTATTTCCTTAACCGAGCCACCCGTGGTTATTACATTTTCAGTTATTACGATCGTTTCGCCTTTTCGTATTTCGAATCCACGACGTAACTTCATCTTACCCTGTTCTCTCTCGCAGAATAGGGCTCGACAGCCCAAAACTTTAGCTACCTCATGACCAACGATTACTCCCCCAACAGCGGGAGAAACGACAGCATTAATCTTTGACCCGGGAAGCTTGAACTCGCAGGCGAGTTGACCACAAAGCTTTTCAGCCAAATCCGGATATTGAAGAACCAGCGCACACTGAAGATATTTAGCCGAATGTAAACCAGAAGAAAGCCTGAAATGTCCAGAAAGAAGCGCACCGCTTTTCTGGAATATCTCTAAAACCTCTTTCTCATTCAATTTACCCTTCCATTTTTTCGAGATTGCTTCACTCCGTTCGCAATGACACTTTGGTTTGTCATTGCGAGCCCCGATTGAAAATCGGGGCGTGGCAATCTCATAATTCAGGATACAAATCTTTCCAATTTGGATTCATACTATCAACCAATTTGATCTTCTTATTTCTTGAGCTGGCTTTAATCTGTTTTTCTCTTAAAATAGCCTGTTCTATATCATTGAATACTTCATAATAAACCAATTTGTGAACATTGTACTTCTTAGTAAATCCTCCTACCAGATTTTCTTTGTGTTCGTAAATTCTCTTCTCCAAATTACTGGTAATTCCAGTGTAAAGAACTGTATTTCTCCTGTTCGTCATTATATAAACACAGTAAAGTTTTTCCATCCGAGCCCAAAGGGTCGTTGCGAGCCGTCCTGAGCGAAGCGAAGGATCGCCGGGGCGTAAAAATCCGACGAAGTCGTTGCGAGGGCGAAGCCCGTGGCAATCTCGTCCATAATTATGAGATTGCTTCACTTCGTTCGCAATGACACTGCGTGGTCCCGATAAATCGGAACTTCACTTCGTTCGTAATGACACCTACGTTTCGCAGTTTTCTTATTTTAATTATCAAAGTTCTTCTGTTTCCATATCCTGTAGTATCGCTTTAACTGCTCCAACAGGGTCGGCGGCTTCTATGATTGGCCTTCCCACAACGATATAGTCAGCTCCCTTCCCCAAAGCCTCGCCGGGACTCATTACTCTTTTCTGGTCATCGAGTAAAGACTTCTCCCGGGCCAGAGGTCTTATTCCCGGGGTCACTATGATGAAATCTTTTCTGGTAGCTTTCCTGATGAGCTCAATTTCAAGAGGAGAAGCCACGACACCTTCCAACCCTGCACTTTCAGCCATCTTCGCCAAAGCTATAACCTCTTCACCAATCTCCCTAGATATTCCCAGTTCCTTCATATCGACGGCATCTATACTCGTCAAAATTGTAACTCCCCAAAGGAAGGGCCTGGGATGAACCGAAGCTGCCTCCTCTAACATCTTCCTCCCCCCCAGGGTAGACAGGGTCAGGGAAAAGACCCCATGCCTTTGGGCCATTCTGATAGAGTTACTCACCACATTAGGAATATCACAATACTTTAAGTCTAAAAATACTTTCCCTCCTTTTCTTACCACCGTATCTAAAACTTTTGGGCCCTCGGCAGTGAATAGAAAACTACCAACCTTAAACAGCTTCACATAGGGAATAAGAATATCAACTAAATTCTCTGCCTTTTCTATCTCATCGACATCGAGGGCTACAATGAGCCTTTCGGACACTTCAAGCTCCCTACCATGGATTTTATATCTTTAATTTTATTCTTTATCATGTACTCTCTTATCCCATCAATAACCTTAATTGGAGTAAGGGGATCAACGAAGTTACCTGTACCAATAGCAATAGCTTTTGCCCCAACAATAATAAATTCTAAGGCATCACGAGCAGCCATAATTCCACCCATGCCGATTATGGGAATCCCCACTGCTTTATGAACTTCATAGACCATCCTGAGAGCAATCGGCTTAATTGCCGGACCAGAAAGTCCGCCCGTAATCTGGCGTAGCATGGACTCTCTACTTTCCACGTCTATTGCCATGCCGGTGAATGTGTTTATCAGGGAGACCCCGTCCGCTCCTGCCTCCTCACACACTTTTGCAATAGAGGCTATATCCGTAACATTAGGGGAAAGTTTCACAATCACTGGCACGCTCGTCACCTTCTTTACTCTACTCACCACCAGGTGAGTTGCTTTGGGGTCCTGTGCAATCATAAGTTTCCTGTCATATTTAATATTGGGGCAGGAAAGATTCAATTCGAGCCCTTCAATCTTCCTTCCTCTCAACGTCTTCGCCAGTTCGACATACTCATCCGAGGTCTCACCAGCAATACTCACAATTAAGGGAACATCGTATTCTCTTAAGAACGGCAACTTCTCATTAATGAATGCATCTATGCCAACATTTTGTAGACCGATTGAATTCAGGATCCCTGAGGCAGTCTCTACAATCCTGGGAGGTTCATTTCCTAGCCTTGGCTTTAGAGTAATGGTCTTAGTAACAATTGCTCCCAATCTATTTAAATCCATTAGCTCGGCATACTCTTCTCCGTAGCCAAATGTCCCGGAGGCAACCATTACAGGATTTTTTAGGGAAATCCCCGCAAGCTCTATTGCTAAATTTGGTAACTTTTCTTTTGCCTTTCTAATCATTCCCAAATCAACTCACCAGCGTCAAAGACCGGACCATCTTTACAGACTCGCTTATAAGTATAAGGAGAACTTTTGGCTCTAACCACGCAACCGAGGCAGGCACCGACTCCGCAGGCCAGGTGTTCTTCTAAAGAAACCTGGCAGGGGAAACGATGCTTCCTGGAAATCTTTCCTATCCTTTTTAGCATCTCAGAAGGGCCACAAGCAAACACTAACGGCTTAGTGCTGTCTCCCGAAAGTGGCAGCAACTTTTGCAAAATGTCGCTCGCCAGCCCCTCATATCCTCTTGTGCCATCTTCAGTAGCTACCTCGACCCGACAACCCAGTCTTCTAAAATCTCCTTCACACAGAAGCTCCTCACTACTTTTAGCTCCAATTACAACGAGAATTGATAATTCGGGATTGGTAACCGAAATCCACTCTGCCAAGAACATAAGAGAGGCCACCCCCGTGCCTCCAGCTACAAGGATAATACCCGAGACCTTTGATGTAGCAGATGGTAACCGATAACCCTTCCCCAAAGGACCCAGAATATCTAGATATTCGCCTCTCTTCTTCTTGCTCAAGATTTCTGTACCTTTCCCCACAACCCTATAGAGTAGCTCAATATTTTGACCCTGCACACGATGGACGCTAAAGGGCCTCCTTAAAAGAGGGCTATGACCTTCAGAGATTCTAACGTGAATAAATTGACCAGGCTTCGCCTGTTGAGCAATTTGAGGAGCAGAAAGCACCATCTTATGCCGTTCTGGCGCAATCCCTTTATTCTCTAAAATCTTTGCCTCTATCTGCACCATATCTCCAAATCCAAAACCAAAAAAAGACGAAAGATTGTGGGAAGCTGAGGGAATTTTTTCTGAACGACTTGAGGGTATGATTTTTTTCGCGGAAGCGAAAAAAAAAGGGTTCCCTAGGAAGTGAAGAAAAATTCCCGAAAGCTTCCCTAAATAAGCTTTCCGTCTTTCATTACCACCTTCCCCCCGACTATGGTAGCCACTGGGAAACCCCCTAACTCCATACCAATAAATGGAGAATTCTTACTCTGCGAAGTGAATTGGCTACCAATTTTCTTTTTCAGATTCAAATCGATTATGGTGAGGTCGGCGTCAGCCCCTATTGAGAGAGTCCCTTTCTCCAGCCCCAGAATACTTGCCGGATTTACGGTCAATTTTGCTATTGCTTGACTTAAGCTTAGTATCTTTTTGCTTACTAAATTTGTAAGAATCAAGGGTACCATCGTCTCCAGTCCGATTATACCGAAAGGAGCCATATTATATTCTACATCCTTCTCCTCGTCGAGGTGGGGCGCATGGTCAGAGGCTATACAATCAATTGTCCCATCAGCCAATCCCTCACACAGTGCCTCAATATCATCCTTAGTCCTTAAGGGGGGATTTACCTTAGTATTAGTATTATAACCACGAACGCCCTCTTCGGAAAGAGAAAAGTAGTGGGGCGCCGTTTCACAAGTTACATTTATTTTCTTCTTCTTCGCCTGGCGAATTAGTTCCACAGACCGACGCGTAGTAATGTGCGCTAAATGCAACTTTCCACCTGTCAACTCTGCCAGGGCGATATCCCGGGCAACCATTATCTCCTCAGCCTGCCTGGGAATTCCCTTTAAACCTAAGACCGTGGATGTAAATCCTTCGTTCATTACTCCATCCAGAGAAAGATTTAGATCTTCGCAGTGAGAAACGACCGGCAGATTGAACATCTTGGCATATTCTAATGTCCTGCGCATTATTTGGGCATTCATCACAGGTTTGCCATCATCAGAAATCCCAACGATTCCGGCAATTCTCATCTTGCCTATTTCTGCCAGTTCCTCTCCTTTCTGTCCCTTAGTTATACTTCCTATAGGATAAACATTAACTACCCCTTCCTGCCAAGCAGTGGTAAGAATAAATTTCACGCCAGAGACGGAATCGATAACAGGCTGCGTATTTGCCATACAACAGATAGATGTAAACCCTCCCTGGGCAGCGGCCCGGGTCCCTGAAGCAATTGTTTCCTCATCTTCCCTGCCCGGCTCGCGCAGATGGGTATGCATATCAATCAAGCCAGGAGTAACCACCTTACCCGTAGCATCAATTGTCACTGTAGACCTCGTGACCTCACCCGGCCTGAATTGCGAAGATTCTCCAATCTTAGCTATCTTTCCATTTTCAATCAGGACGTCCACTTTCTTATCAATCTTATTCTCAGGATCGACTACTCTGCCATTTCTAATGATTAATTTCAACAGCTTCCTCCCGATATAATCCTATTTCCTATTTTCTTACTGCCTGGCTATCTCCTCCAGCCAGAAGGTAAAGGACTGCCATCCTGACCGCAATCCCATTAGTGACCTGTTCGGTGATTACGGAGCGGGAACTGTCCGCCACCGAGGAGGATATCTCTATTCCTCTATTCATCGGACCGGGATGCATCACCAGAAGATCTCCCTTTGCTCTTTTCAATCTTTCATCGGTAATACCAAAAATCTCATTATACTCTCGCAAGGAAGGAAACAGATTCTCCTTCTGTCTCTCCATCTGGATTCTCAGAACATTAATCACATCGAGTTCATCAATTATCTCGTCCAGGTCGTAATAGACTTTCACACCCATATCCTCAATCCTCGGAGGTATCAAGGTTGCAGGCCCCACCACATATACCTTTGCTCCCATCTTATTCAATCCCCAGATATCCGAACGAGCAACGCGCGAGTGGAGAATGTCTCCCACAATAGCAACCTTCAGGCCCGAAAGTCTCCCTTTCTTCTCCCAGATGGTAAACATATCTAATAATCCCTGAGTGGGATGCTCGTGGGTTCCATCGCCGGCATTAATTATGGAGGCACTTATTGTCCTGGCAAGAATCTGGGGAGCTCCTGCCATTAAATGGCGAATAACCACGAAGTCGGCCTTCATTGCTTCTAAAGTTTTTGCAGTATCGATTAGACTTTCGCCTTTAGCGACACTGGAAGTAGAAGCGGAAATATTCAAAACATCGGCACTCAACCTCTTGGCTGCCAGCTCAAATGAAGTTCTGGTTCTGGTTGAGGGCTCGTAGAAGAGAAGCACAACCGTCTTACCACGTAAAGGAGGGACTTTCTTTACTGACCGGGTGAAAAGCTCTTTGAAGGGTATAGCTGTCTCTAAAATCAAATCTATCTCCTCTTTGTCCAGGTATTCCAAGCCGAGTAGATCCTTATGCTTTAACCGCATTTATATCTCCTCTCTTAAAACCACGCTATCCTCTCCATCCACTTCCTTCAAATTCACGCAGACAAGTTCTTTCTTGGAAGTGGGATAAGTTTTCCCCACAAAGTCGGGCTGGATGGGAAGTTCTCTAAGACCCCTGTCAATTAGAACTGCCAATCTTATAACTCTGGGCCGGCCGAAATCTATCAGTTCATCGAGGGCAGCCCTTACAGTCCTTCCTGCAAAGAGAACGTCGTCAACAAGTATTACCTTCTTACCGGTAATATCGAAAGGAATTCTTGTTTCCTTAACCAGAGGCTGATGTGCTATTGAATCCACGTCATCGCGGTAAAGGGTGATATCCAGAGACCCCACAGGGACTTTCTTCTTCTCAATACTCTCTATCTCCCTGGCAATCCGCTTAGCGAGATAGACTCCCCTGGTCTGGATTCCCACAATGACAAGGTCTTTTGTTCCATAGCTCTTCTCCACAATTTCGTGAGCCATCCTTCTTATTGTCCAGGAAATTTCCTTTCCATCCATTATTACTTTCTTCTTTCCAGACACCGCCCTATCCTCCCCGCTTACTATTCTGTGAAAATTCAAAATCAGTATTTAGATTTTTCCGAATTCAAATATACCATAAATGGTCTGAAAAGTCAAACCTTTCTTCCACTAAAGCGGTAGCTGTACTGACAGAGCGGCCGCGTAGGGGCGACACTCCGTGGTCGCCCATCACCAAATGAGAGGCAAAGCTTACGCTTTGCCACTACAATAATGCGATGACAAAAACAAAACCCACCAAAAATTTACAAAAATTTTACAACTTGTTTACACAATTGTGACATCGTTATGGTAGATTGTTTTTAGAAGTATAAGAGGACCATCGAGCAAAGAAAATCCGAAAAGGCAAACTCCGAGCAATCGGAGGGCGTCCCAAGCAAGCGGGATCCCGACTCAAGAGTCGGGGCAAAACCACGGGTCTTATTTATTAAGATGGCCGGGTTGCCGATCACTTAATAGGGGAAAT
>CAZJWT010000038.1:0-10666 GCA_964550005.1 uncultured Clostridia bacterium
GTGCTCTTACCTGTCGAGAGAAACCCTGAGAGAAAAATCGAATCACTTTTCCTATCATATCTTTTCTAATGGCCTGGCCGCTACCCTCCTGGGCAGTCACCCAGTCGGAATAGTATGTTCTCATAGCTAAAAGGAGACTGATTAACACTAGGGCTATAGCTACTGAAAGAAGAACTGAAAAAAATTGAATATATCCAAGAAGGTCCCTATGGGTAGCAAAGGCAACTGCCTGAGTAATCCAGAAGCTCGGTAAGAACTCCAAGGTGGGCGTTCTTATCATAGCGAGATAATTCAGCACACTGCCCATTGCTTCAGGTTTAACCAGGCTTTCTGGCTGAAGGAACCGAAAGAGTAGGTATAACCCACCTCCCAAGAAGACAGCCAGAACTAAAAGGATATCCCTTGTCTTTCTTGTAGGGAAAAAGTGCATAAGAATTAGAGAGAAAATAATTCCCGCACCTGCAGCAATTACTAAGAATGGTATCAACACGAAGACAATCTGGAAATAGAATGGAGCTTTTAAAGAATAGGTTTTTCCATACGCTAAAAGAAAAGGAGAGAAAGCAAGAACCACCATCCAGGAAGAATAGATTAGCGTTTCCAGAAACTTAATTCCAAAAATTGAACGGAACGGAAAAGGAGTAGACAGTAGAAAGGGCAAGTCGGAAGAGAAATAGACGGTGGAAAAGGAAGTAATGACGTTGCTGAAAACGAGCATCGCCAAAAATGTAAGAAAGACCATGGAAAGAAGCTTAACCACCAGTATCGGTCCCAGAAGAGGAACTTCACGGAGATAGGTTAAGACACGATAGAATCCACTATATAGCGCCCAGAGGAAGAGAAGGCCAATCCCAAATAGGAAACCATTTTTTATCTTTTCCCCCGGCGGCATAAACCGGAATCGATTTCTGACTTCCTGAAGCTTCATTTGACATAAGAGAAAAATCTTCATTTGTAGCCCAGATACATCTCCTTCTTATACAGAAACCGATATTCCAGCCAATATCACTCTAAATATTTCAATAATTCCTCGTATTCAGGTCCCCCTGTCAACCTTAGAAATATATCCTCAAGACCTGCCTGCTTGGCCATTTCCCCTCCAATTTCTACTTTTCTTCTCAACTCTTCATTTGTGCCCAGGGCAACCAATCTCCCCTCCTGGATAATCCCAATGCGATGGCATAGTTTCTCAGCAATCTCCAGAGTATGAGTGGACATAAAGATTGTTACTTTCCTTTGGGAAAGCTCCTGGAAAAGCCTCTTTACCAATCTCCCTGTCTTGGGGTCTAAACCCACTAAAGGCTCATCTAAAAAGATTACTTTTGGGTCGTGCAGAAGAACAGAAGCCATTACCAACCTTCGCTGCATCCCATGAGAATAATTTTCGATCAATACATCTTTCCATTCATCTATCTCAAATAGAGAGAGAAGCTCTGGTATTCTTCTCTTCTTCACTTCAAGTGGCAGTTCATATAGATCTGCAACAAAATTTAGAAACTCACCACCCGTCAATTTCTGGTAAACGAAGGGATGCTCAGGAACTAGACCAATAATCTTCTTAGCTATTTCTGGCTCCTTCTGGATATCGTATCCTCCCACCAGCGCTTGACCACTGGTCGGTTTGAGCAGTCCTGTCAATATTCTTACCGTGGTAGTCTTCCCTGCGCCATTAGGTCCCAAGAAACCGAAAATTTCCCCCGCAGAAATCTCCAAATTTAGGTTATCGACTGCAATCAAATGACCAAATCTCTTTGTAAGGTTTATGGTCTTAATCATTTTGAACGGCTGATCCTTCCACTAAAGCGGAAGTTGGAGTAGCCCCGATAAATCGGGACGTTATAATTGCGAAGCTTCGCTTCGCTACTCCTAACTTTTGCACATAGCTTCCCGACTGACACGAAGTGTCATTGCGAACGAAGTGAAGCAATCTCATAGATTTATGCACCAGATTGCCACGCCCCTACGGGGCTCGCAACGACTTCGATTGATTACATCTTAAGCTAAGCCCCCGATTTATCGGGGGCTCTTTTTAGTATTCTCTCCCTACCCAGGGGAGAGGATCGACCGGGACACCATGGATATATAATCCCCAATGGAGATGGGGACCTGTAGCAAGACCTGTTTTTCCCACGCTGCCAATAATTTGTCCTTTGGCAACTCTATCTAATTTTGTAACATTGATAGACTTTAAATGTAGATAGATCGTGGTTACCCCTTGGCCGTGATCAATCATTACGGTCTTTCCATGAAGATAAAAACCCTCCTCCGCCAGAATAACCTCACCGCTATTGGCTGCTTGAACCGGGGTGTCCTCCGGAGCCTTTAAATCGACCCCCTTGTGGCTCCAAAGAAATTGTCTGCCAACCATTCTCTTAACACCATATTCTCCAACAACCATTCCTTCAACTGGCAGAATGAATTCTCCCTGCCAATTTTGCTTTTTCTTCTCAATTTTTAAGGCACTAGTAATCAACTCTCTCTCTCGTTCATTCAGAGGTGAACCAATAAATTTCATCTTTTCTGGACTGAAGCTAACATATGATACGGGAAAAACCTTTCTATTAACAGTTAGGAGCTCGTACTCTCTCTTTATTTTTTTCCCTGCTGCCTTCTCCAAAATAAGAACAGCATACCTGCCAGGAACGAAATTGTATGGCAGTCCAATCAATGTCCTGAGAGAGCCTCTATCTGTAGAATGCACGGGATACTCCCTTGCGTTGAACCAGCAGGAACATTTGCTCCCTTTCTCTACCCTTTTAATTTCTACTGCCAGAGTATCGCCTTGAGTTGGGACAGTGGTAGAAAGATGGATTTCAAAACACCACGCCCGAAAATTGAAAACAAAAATAAGTAAAATTGGAATTAATCTCTTCATTGCAAAATCAATGTTACTCCTGTCACAAAAAAAATCGCCCCGTCGCTGCGGGGCAAACCTCCCATTGAGGAAACCAAATTAGGGTGACGAAGAAAAAAGGTCGCTGTCCCTATTATGCTCATCTACAATATGGGCAGATACTTCTGCAGTTCGTAGTCTGTAACCTGAGTGCGATAACGATCCCACTCAATCTTCTTATTATCGATGAACTTGTTGAAGATGTGTTCACCCAGAGTTTTCCTAACAAGCTGGCTCTTCTCAGTAATCTGGATGGCCTCGATTAGACTCCCCGGGAGTGATTTTATCCCAAGCGTTTCTTTTTCCTCATTACTCAGGAGAAAGATATCCTTTTCTATTGGGTCTGGTACCTCATATCCTTTTTCTATGCCTTCCAGACCAGCCGCCAACATCACTGCAAAAGCTAAATAGGGGTTGCAGGCAGGGTCGGGACTCCTCAACTCTGCACGAGTAGTCATCTCTTCCCCTGGCTTATACATGGGAACGCGCACCAATGCCGAACGGTTCCTTTGCCCCCAGCAGATATAAACGGGCGCTTCATATCCTGGAACCAACCTCTTATAAGAGTTAACCCACTGGTTGCAAACTGAAGTAATCTCCTGAGCGTGCAAAAGGAGACCAGCAATAAATGCTTTACCTTCTTTGGAAAGGTGATAATTATCCCGTGCATCGAACAAAGCATTATTATTACCTTTGAATAACGATTGATGCGTATGCATCCCCGAACCATTCTGTCCAAAGAGAGGCTTTGGCATAAATGTGGCATACACCCCCCTCCTCAAGGCCACCTCCTTAACAATAACCTTATAGGTCTGGACGCTGTCCGCCATGGTTAGGGCATCAGCGTAGCGTAAGTCTATCTCATGCTGGGAGGGTGCCACTTCATGATGACTATATTCTACGGGAATTCCCATCTTCTCCAGATAAAGGACGGTCTCCTTCCGTAAATCGTGAGCCATATCCAGAGGCAATAGGTCGAAATAGCCGCCGGCGTCAAGGACATCCGTACCTTTTTCATTTTTGAAATAGAAATATTCAAGTTCTGGGCCTACATAATAAGTATAGCCCATCTTCTTTGCCCTCTCCAGGTTCTTCTTCAAAGTATAACGGGGATCTCCCTCATATGGAGAACCATCCGGATTCAATATGTCACAGAACATTCTACCCGCCGCACCCTCTTCCCCAGCACTTCTCGACTTCTCTCCTTGGGTTTCTGAGTGCTTTCCGGAGAGCTCCCCAGGCAGAATCTGGAATGTTGAAGGGTCGGGCAGAGCTACAAGATCGCTCTCAAAAATCCTGGCAAAGCCCTCAATTGAAGACCCGTCAAAACCCATGCCGTCATCCAGGGCTCTCGGCAATTCCCTAACTGTAATTGCCATACTCTTCAACTGCCCAAGAATGTCTGTAAACCAAAGACGAATAAATTTGATTCCATTTTCCTTTACCACCTTCAATACATCTTTTTCAGTCATAATTCCTCCCCTTTAAGTTCTGTCTTAGGAGTAGCCCCGATAAATCGGGGCTACTCCAATAACATTAAAAGTGGACTCTACACTCCATGGTTGTCGTTCTTGTTGGCCTACCAAAAGCGTCGAAAGTCTGCCTGTAGATAATGAATAAAGCTACATGAGGATCAACGTGGTATCCGATTTCTGTTGTAATGATAGTATTGGGCCCTCTAACTTTAATTAAATCTTTCCACGTGTCGGCATTCCTCTTATCATAAGAGAATAAGAGGCTGAACTTATTCATCAATAGCGAAGGATGAACCCTCACAGTAGCCCTGAGATGGGGATAAATATCGGTTGGGTCGTGGTTGTAACTTTCGAATGAGGCTGAAAGGGTAATCTTATTTAGAATATCGTAAGCAAGTTCAACATAAGGTCCTATCATTATCGGGCTTCTTGTTCCGGGAATTCCCGATGCTTTATCCTCTTTCCTATCAACCTCATAATATGAATCGAAATAGGAAGGAATGAAGTTGTATTGAAATCTCCTGAATTCTAAACGATAACTTATCCCCGTTAATATACCTCCCATAAAACCCAGAGCCCAACCTTGTCCACCGTCAAGAGAAGGAGGAGGAGAAGGAGGAATTTCGTATATTGTATACTTCTTCCCCAGGCTCATCTGTGCAAAATCCACGTATGATAAGATAGAGATGACCTGGTGCTCCAAAAGGGGAATGTCCAAATCTCCTCCCAAAACTGTGACTTGGTCATCCTTTGTAGACCTCTTGGCATCCGGGTCCTGGTCATTAACACAGGTGAAACCCAGACCCAACCTGGGTAGAAGGGGAAGATAAGAATTATAAAATGGCCTATAGTATGCCCGGCCTCCGTAAATCTCTGCCCTGGCAAGATTGCTTAAGAAAGACTCAAAGCCATGGGTGCCGAAATCGAGGTCTAACTCAAACCCGACCTTTTTTATGTCTGGATAGAGAAGCATATTGGTATAGTGCGCTATAATCAGTCCATGGCCCAGAGTCACATCCTTGAATCCACCGAGATAAGCATATACTGGCTCATATTTATGACCGTAACGAGCATACCAAATTTTCTCTATAGTTTTACTCCAGGTCCAATCTTCCTTCCTGAGTTTACTGTTTTCGTCAAAATAGAACTCCAGGTTCAAACCAAAGCCAAATTTCCCAATAGTAAGTTCGGGCTGTAAACATAACTTATAGTAAATCTTCTGGTCTCCCGTCTCAAGGTCGGTCAATATTGCAGTTCCGAAGTTCCCATACATATCGAAAGAAGCTTTTGTAGACTCTCTTTTAGTTGGTTCTTCCTGTCGTGGGGATACCTCCTGAGCTTCTCTTTCCGTGTATGTCGACTCAACTTCTTCTCCATATATATCGGCCCTGTTGCCTAAAGCAAATATTATTATTCCAAACAATAGTAATACAGCCCCGAAAGCTTCTTTTTTTTTCATAATTATGACAATTTCTTAAAAATAGATATTTGTCTCAAATCCATGACTCCAGTTCCAAATTGGCCTCAGCCGTTAGAGACTCGAATGGCCTGGGAACACTATGTTCCATCTTATAATATCCCACACAGCTAATCATTGCCGCATTATCCGTACACAGTGCTGGCGGCGGGTAGTAGACCTCTATTCCGTTTTTTTCTGCTCGATTTTTGAAAACACTACGTAGGTGAGAATTTGAAGCTACGCCTCCTCCCAGAGCTACTTTGTCAAGCCCCTTCTCTTCTATGGCACAAAAAGTCTTCTCCACCAGCGCTTCAACAGCAGCTCGCTGGAAGCAAGCGGCAATATCGGTAATTGACTTGGATTCTATTGACAACTTATGATTTCTAACAAAATTTGCGACGGCAGTCTTAAGTCCACTAAAACTGAAATCTAAAGAGTCGTCCTTCATATGAGCCAGAGGAAATTTAATTGCTTCAGCGTTTCCCTTTGGGGCAATCTCATCAATTATTGGCCCACCGGGGTAACCCAGAGATAGGAGCTTCGCAACCTTGTCAAAAGCCTCTCCCACAGCGTCGTCCCTGGTACGTCCTAACAATTCATATTTTCCGTAATCTTTCACAAAGATTAGGTCAGAATGGCCACCGGATACGACCAGGGCAATAAAAGGAGGTATAAGCTTATCGGTTAAGAACCTATTCTCGGAATGCTCCAAAAAATTTGAGAAAATATGTCCTTCTATATGATTGACCCCGATCAGGGGCAACTCAAAAGCATAGGCTATAGCCTTGGCAGTCGCCAAACCAACCAATAGTGCCGCCACCAGGCCAGGTCCATAGGTAACCGCAATACCATCCAATCCATTAAAAGAGCATTTTGCCCGGGAAAGTGCCTCTTCTATTACGAGATTGATTGTTTCCAGATGTTTCCGGGAAGCAAGTTCAGGAACAACCCCACCATACTTCCTGTGGATATCGATCTGCGAAGAGACCACATTCGACAACATCCTTCGACCGTCTTCCACAACGCTGGCAGCCGTTTCATCACAGGAAGTCTCAATGCCCAAAACTAACATAAGTTCTTCCTAAAATAGGGACAGCGCCCATTTTTTTCCAGAAATGTAGCGCCTACTTCAATAATTCCGATAGACTCACAAATTCAATACCGTCTTCTTTAAATCTAGGAATATACTCAGCTAAGGCATCGGCAGTAAACTTCCTATGGACATGACCAATACCAATCGCTGTTCCAAACTTAAGAACTCTACGGTGTAATTTATCCAATTGCCGGCAGATAGACCCGTATTCGTCCTTTGTATCTAAAAAAAACTGGTTAGAAAGCGCGGGCATTCCCAGATCTCGAGCCACTTCTTCTCCTACTGAGTGCGGAGAAGTCTTAGAATCAAAGAAGAAGAGCCTCTCTTTCTTCAGAACTCTCAAAGCCTCGACCATCTTTTCACGATTATCTGTGAAGCGAGACCCCTCATGGTTACTGGCGCCAATAACTCCGGGAACAGTCTTAAGATTTTTCAGGATAATGCTCTCTATCTGGGAAGAGCCCATTGAGACCAATAAAGATCCCGGGCCGGGATTGGTCTCAGGATAGTCCTCAGGTTCCATAGGAATGTGAAGAATTGTCTCATAGCCTGAATTCTTAAGCTCCATTGCAAGGAGAGTAGAATAAGGGAGCTGAGGCAGAATAGAAAAGGTTAAAGGTATATCCAGGCGCAAGAAATTCCTTACCAGATCTTTTCGTTGGCCGAGGTCATCAATGACAATGCTAACCCTATACTTAGCTAATGGGTAACGGAGAAGGAGATTTTGCATTACTAACGAACGCTTTCCAATTTTCATACTCAGCCAATCGCCTTTATCGCTTAGTTTCGCCTCGTAAAGCTGAGCTCCTATACGTCTCAGGGAACGGGTAAGAGACTTTTTGTAGCTTTCCATACTGATTTCACGGCGAACCCGAACCTCCTTGGTCACCGAGACCCAAGAAACATTATCCTTTTTCTTTTCTTCTCTATAAATTTTTATTAAATCCTTATCAGTAACTCCTAATTTTACCAGTTCTTCGTTAATTACTCCGTCGATCTGTTGAGAAACATTTGTATAGTCAACAGGTCTGACTTTAAGATAATAGTAGATTGCGCCAGCCAGAGCGAGGGCTACAATTATGAATGCGGTTATCTTTTTACTTTTCTTTTTCTTTCGGGGCACCTTCTTTCACTCCTTCCGGTATTTCTTCGACCCGCTTCTCCGTCCCAGAGAACATCTCTTGAGCTAATAAGATCTCCTTTGCCCGCTCAATTTGTGGATCTTTTATCTTTTCTTTTTCTCTCTTCTCCTTAGCTTCTTCAGCCAGACCATATATTTTCTCCCTTTGCTTCATAAGCTCTGTCATAATCTCAGCAGGTACCTCTACAACGATATCAGGAGTGATTCCCACATCATGGATTGAACGTCCAGCTGGGGTATAATACTTGGCAGTAGTCAATCTCAAACCAGAGCCATCCGATAGAGGCATCAAACTCTGCACAGAGGCCTTGCCGAATGTCTTTTCTCCTAAGACAACGCCTCTCTTCCAATCCTGAATACATCCTGCTACAATCTCTGATCCAGAAGCTGAACCCTTGTTCACCAAAATTACTAAAGGTATCTTCTCATGTTTAGCCTTCTTTTCAGCAAAAAACTTAACTACCTGTTCTTCACTACGGCCCTGAGTATAAACAATCAATTTTTCATCGCCGATGAAATTCTTACAAATCTCCACGGCAGTAGTTAATAATCCTCCAGGATTATACCTCAGATCGAGAATTAGATCCTCCATTCCTTGCTTCTCCAATTTTTTCCAGACCTTATCGAACTCATAAGGTGTATCCTTGGAGAATTCACTCAATTCGATATAACCTATTTTATCAGTGAGCATCCTGGCGTCAGGAACACTTTCTATCTTCACCACCGCCCTGGTTATAGTAAAGTCAATTAAGTCTTTCACTCCTTCTCGAAGAATGGAGATAGTAACTTTTGTGCCGGGCGTTCCCCGCAAAACCTCAACTGCCTGCGAAAGTGTAATATCTTTGGTATCTTTACCCTCGATTTTCATTATTATATCTCCAGGCAAAATTCCTAATTCATAGGCCGGTGTCCCGGGAAGTGGAGTAACCACAATCAACCTTCCCTCCCGGATGGCAATCCTTATGCCCACTCCTCCGAACTTCCCCTCTGTCTCAGATTTCATCATCTCATGAGCCGTAGGATCCATAAACTGAGAGAAAGGATCCAATTTGTTGACCATCCCTTCACAAGCGCCATAAATCAATTTCTTAGCCTCTACAGGCTCCACATAGTTATCCCTGATCAACGTAAAGACCTCGGTCAACAATTTTACCTGCTCATAGATCCCGGCTCCCTTTTCTGCCACACCTTGAATAGCCTTGTCGCCAATTGTTAATAAAGAAAATAGTAAAAATAAGCCTAACCCTAAACTCCACAAAATTTTCCTTTTCTTAAACATTTCTTTTCCTCCTGTTATTCAAAGTAGCGAATGGTCAACGAAGAGCCCCCTCACCCTAACCCTCTCCCCTAGGGGGAGAGGATATAGGTGAGGGGAAACTTACTTTTTTATACTATACTAAAAAATTGTAGTAGTTGTAAAGGATTATCAACATAATAGGCGCAGGCAGAAATAATTTGCCATCCCTTTAAGAACTACATAAAGATCATGAAACATTTTCCAATAAGCTCTGCACCATTTCTATATTTTTCCTGGAGCTTTCCCTCAATTTTGCTACTCTGGGAGTGAGTTTCTCAAGAAATTTCTGCCGATTTGTCCAAATTTCGTGTACTTTCCCAGCTATTTCAGCAGCCGGAACTGCCATATCCATTGCTTCATAACCCAACAGCTCCAAAAAGCCCTCGACTTTGGGGTCGTAAAGGGGATGAGTTTTGGGCAAAGAGATGACCACAAAAGGCTTCCCGAAAAGGCATGCTAAAATGATTGAATGGAGCCGCATTCCCACTATCAAATCTATCTTATTGTAAAACTCAAATAGGTCCTCAATTTCTTGCCAGAGAAATAATTTGTAGGCATTCGTTCTGTTGGCTATTATATCTCTACTTATCTTCAAGTCTTCCAATTTATGGAAAGGTATAAAGATAATTTTCGATTCAATCTTTCTTACCAGCTCATCACATATCTCTCCAACACTCTCTTTGAATTTCTCATCCTTTCCAAATCCCTGGAGACAGACTCCAATAACAGGTCGCTCGTTAGAGGGCGAATATATAGCTGCTCCACTTTTGAATACGAATCTGTCCAAATTGAACACCGGGTCAGAGGCAATAAAAACTGAAAGATTCCTGTTCAGTTTTCCCGCTTCAACTTTCGACAATTCGTCCCGAACGGTGATCAAATCTACAAACCCGAGAACTATTCCAGTAACTTTTCTACTAATTTTCTTTCTAATGGGTCCCACACCCTGAGAAATAAGAAAAACCTTCTTGAAAAATAGTTTAGTTAATAGAATCAATCCAAGATAATAATAGATGCTCCAGCTACTAGTAAGGTCCTGCAAAAGCCCTCCTCCGCCAAAAACAAACAGGTCTGTGCGCAAAATTGCAAGGGCTATGCTTAAAAGGTTCCAGCGGTTTATTGCTTTTACTCCGTAGTCTTTGCCAGTTTTGCCTGGTTCTCTGGAGAGGACAAAAATCTCTATGTTGCTATTGAGTCTTTTAAGTTCCTTCACTAAAGAGAAGAGAATCAACTCATCGCCGCCGTTATCGAAACCGTAATACCCAGCAAGCAAAATTCTATTTACCATTTTCCAATAATTTCTCCGCC
>CAZJWT010000039.1:0-10639 GCA_964550005.1 uncultured Clostridia bacterium
TGGAGGGCTGCTCCGGTCTGACCTGGCGAGCTTTCCTTTCCGCCTCTACCAATTCGCTGGTGTGTGCTTTCAACTGCTCCAGCTCTTTTTGTCTCTGAGTGTCGGAAGGCCTCTCTTCTTCTGGAGCGGCGGTCGGGGAGGTCTTCTGTATCTTAGCTATTGTCATATCTTCCCGACCGATAAACTTGAGTCTCTCCTTCAGTTGGTCCGCGAGAGACAGGATGTCAAAGTAGACTCGCAGATAGTCAGCATATGCCTTGCGGTAATCCTCCATCGCCTTTATATATTCACCCTGAGTAATTTTTTTCTGCGAATACTCCCTCCTCGCTTCCTCCATTCTCTCTTCCATTTGATTAACCAGCGCCTTTTGTTTCTCCACGAGTTCGTATGCGCTACCTAATCGGAGCAAGAACTCATGCCAATCATAAGCCAGGTCATTCTCCAGTCTCTCTAACTCCTGTCTTAGCTTCATAAGCTCTAATTGGTTCTTCTCCTTACTCGGTTCATCAATATTTCCTATCAAAGTCCGGATAAACGCAAGTCCCATATTGTCCTTTAGTATCTCTTCCGCTCCAGAGAACCTTTCAAGTAGATATGCTTGAATTTGCGGAAGCGTCATATTCTGCCAATCCCTGGCTATCTCTTTCCCTTCTATCTGCTGGAGAATCCGGTTAATCTCTACCCGAGGGTCTTTAGATAAGTCAACTTGTGAAATCCCGGGTCTTATCGGTGTCGCCCCTACATCTATTCCATCTCCAGCAAACTCCAAATCTGGTCTTCCAATCGCTAACAAGAATGAGATTCGAGAGTTCTCTACATTCCACTCCGCTTCAGCAACCATCTGTTCCAGTCCTCTTAAATAATCGTTAATATCTTTTAGCTGCTGAGACTTCTCATCTGCAGACATTATCCTATTCTCAAGCTCTTCCTTCTTCAGCTCTATTTTCTTTAACAGTTCTTTTAAGAACCGCTCATACTCCTTAGCCTTCAGGAACTCATTCCAGTATCTGATAGCATCTTGTCTTGCATAGGACTTAGAAAGCTTGTAAGCCTCGTCCTGGAGCTCGCTATCCAGGCCGGCAATTTCAACTGCACTATCAAGCAAACGATTCATATCTACAATGAGTCCAACGCCACCAGCCACCTCAGATTCTTTCTCCTCCACTATTCTGTCCACCCACACCAGATTATTGGTCCCGGGAACAGGAACCAGTCTCGTCGGATATTGATATACTGGCGCGAAGGTCTCCATAAGGAACCCACTAAATGGCGTTACCCACCAGTATCTTTCTCTAATATCTTGTAACTGCTTCGCCAGGTCCCTGTTTGCCCTAACTTCAGAGAACATCTCCTCTACTGAGTTCTCAATGAACCTGGTAATACCTCCTTCCCTTTGAATATCTATGGTCTTTGGTTTTTCGCCTTCAATCGCAGGTATGTATGTGGAAAGTAAGGCAGACATATCTATTGTGGCACTGAAGACATCGCGCTCTGCAGAGATTAGTTTCCGCTCCTCGTTAAGGACTTGCTCTTCCGATATTCTTGATACCGTCCTCTTCGCCTTGTTCTGTACCTCACTCAAAGAACTTATGTTACTCCTCAGTTTGTTCCAAGAACCTTTGTACCGCTCATCCGTTAATTTCATCAATGCCTTCCTCAGGGCCCCCTGGTTACGATATAGTCCCTGAGTAAATCTCAAAAGCTCTTCCGCCTTTTTCACTGCGGTCTTAAGCGTTGCTACTTCAATTTTGCGGTCAACTAATTTGCTGAAGTTGAATATCTCTTGACCCAACCATAAGGCTCTATCTCCTATCTCCTGTCCGAAGCCACCAGTGTGGCCCAATGTTATGTCCCAGTTGACCTGCAAGCCCGCTCTGGCCAGCTCAAGAAGTGCCTTTTGCACTTCAACTTCAGCCTTGAAATAATTTGGAGTAGCTTCACGAGTATTGAATCTGATAATAAAGGAGTTGCCTATCTCTTTCTGCAAATTCTTCCTCAATTCCGAGAATAGACGCCTAAATTCTACATCCTGGCTTGGCGAAAGTTGGTTAATCTCAGCAATTATCTCCAGACTCTTACTTCTCAATTCTTCCGGGTTCTTTCCCACAATTTGAGCATAACTTAGCCTTGCCTCGTCTCTTCTCGCTTCCCATTCGGTAACCAGGCTTTCCAGCCCTCTCTGTTCCACTTTAAAGAGCTCTATCTTTTCTTCTAATTTTGAATCTCCTGTCTGTTTGAGAAGACTATTATTTGATACGATTTGATTAGCTACTACCTTGAGTTCTTGTCGTGTCATCCCAAGTTGTGCTTCATACCTAATCCAGCCAACAAAAGCGTTCTTTGCTCCCTCCACTAACGCCGCTTCGGCGAACTTCAATTCAGTTTCTGCTCTTACCACCAGTCTCTCTGCCACCTTGAGCTTAGAGGCATCCTCTCTTCCCAGTTTTATGAAGCCGTCCAATCGGCCACCCACAGTGCTTAGCGTTCCCACCTGAACACCCAAAATTTCCTCCACCCACCTGAATAAGGGAAATTTCTCCCGCATATTCCTTAACAGCCTTAAGTATTCCCACCTCCGCGCCTCCAATCTGTTCCTGATCTCCATCAACCCGCGGTTCTCTTTTAAGGCATATGAGATATCGGATTCAAATGTGGTCTTTTCTGACTCTACCTCACCAAATAGTTTGGCTTCCATCTGGAACGGTCTCAGTCTTTCTATCTCCTCCCGAAGCTTCTTCTCCCTTTGGGAACCTCGTGGAAGAGACGTTTCAAGGGTCTTTTTAAGGTCTTTCAGTCTTTCAATTTTTAGATTGCAATCCTCCTTCAGACCATTTATTAAAGGTTTCCAACCCGAGTCATCTTTGTATTTAGCTATCAATTTTTGGTCGCTCTTTAGCTCTTCCAGTAACGTCTTCATTGCCGATACAATTTCATTCTGAACTTTCTTTTCCTCCTTACTCAGCTCCTTTTTATCCTTCTTGACAAATTCATCTACCCTGGAGCAGAAATCCTCTATCTTATCAACTTCGCTCCATCCTTCCGTAAGCGCCGTATGGATTCTCAGTGCCTCCACATAGGCACTTAATGACGCCTGTTGTAAGTCCCTTGCCTCATCCAAAAGCTCCATTGCGGGCATAATAGCGTCATCTTTTGCTTTGCTCAAGTATTCTCCCACCTGCGTGGATAGAGCGAGCGCTTTCCCATGCTTCTTCTTAGCATGCTCTATCTGTTGTTTAGCCGTGACGATTCCATTCTGTATTTGCTTAAGTTTTTCTTCCTCATGATTTTTTGCCGCCTCAGCCCAGCACCTGAGTGCTAATGGCGAATACTCCTCCCCTCGGGAGAAAATAAGTCCGGCATAGCTCTGGTAGAACTGGAACAGGGCGCTATAAGTAAGCTCACCTCTAACTACGACTTTCCCAAACCAGCCACTACTAACTTCTTTAGCCTTGATATCTAACAACTCCAGTCTATTCTTCAACGCCTCTATCTGGCCCGGGAATGTCCTGGAACTATCATCCATTCCCACGATACCGACCTGAGCCAACATCTCTTTCAATTGCTTTAGCTCTTGTTCTATTCTCTCCGGCGTAATCTCAAGGAGCTCCTTACTTAGCTCGAAGTCAACCTCCGGTGCAATCCCCAATAACCTCTTCACCTCAGCCTTCGCTAACGCGGTTTCTCCCTCCTTAAGAACTAAATTAACCCTTGCTTTTGATAACTCAACAGTTACGTTTTCCACTCTGTCTTCAGCTTCACTAACCTTCCTTGACTCAGCATTCTGTAGTATTGCCTGCCACTGCTTTTCTACATCCTTATCTCTCTTAGTTTCTTCGAATGCCAAACGATACCTATCCAGAGCGCGCTCAATCTCCACTGTTAAGCCATTTACTCTTTCCAGATGCTCAACTTCCGCCAGAAGCTTCTGTCCTTCACCGCGGAGTTCCCTGACTGGCCTCATCTTATCCAAAATGGGAACTTCTACGCCGAGAGAGATAAACCAACATCTGTATGTCTCCAGTCCTACTCTCACCCAGACCTTAAGACCGCCACTCTTCTCGGAAATCTCCACGAGTTTCTCGACAATTAGCACATCCAGGTTCTTCGTAGGGTCAGCAGCTTCCTTCCATTCCTTCAGTATTTCCTCCCGAACCTCCTTCTTTTCCTCCGGAGGAGCCGAGATGAACATGTTATAAATCGCCAGAGCGACTAGGTCTCTCGGATTAGTAAACCGATATTTTACCCCCTTAGCCCCAACTTCTTCAGCGGTTATTCGCCTTGCCGATTTCGCCTCAGGAGCAACTTTTGACTCTTCGGCTTCGGGTTTTTCTGATGAAGTTACCTGCGCTGGAACTCTTGTTGCTTCCATTTCTGGCCGCGAAAGGAAAGCCTTAACTTGCTGGGTCATTTCGCTTGATGCTTCAATCATAGCGTCTATCCACCACCCACCAAGTTTTTGAATTTCCTCTCTTAGTTTCGTCTGTAATTGGGCAAGGTCTACTTTCTCCTCCCGTCCATTCTCCCGCTGAAAAACAACATAGATATTCTTTGCTGTCAACCGCTCAACTTCTTTCAACTTTTGTTCATAAATATCCGTTAATCTTCGGTAATACTCAACCGTAGTAATTTGGCCTCGTGTATATTCTTGTTCTACCTCCGCCGTTTTCCGCTCTTGAGCTTTCAGGAAATTATTGAACTGCGCCACCGCCTCAGTCTGTGCCTCAGCCTGCGCCTGAGCTTTTTCAAAAGAGTCAACCCGCCGTATAAAACCAATGCAACCGCCGAGACCGAATAGACCTCCTATCACAGCAGCAGTCTTTAACCTTCTTCTCTGTTCCTTTTCCGGGCTTAGAATATCTTTGGCTGTCTGTCTAGTAATGCCTTTTACCTTTACTAAATAGGTTCTAATTTTTGCGATAGCCCTGTTAAAAGAAATCCTTAAATTATTAAAGAAGTAGGCAATCCGTTCGAAAACTGAGAGTGGCTCAATATTAATTTGTTCAAGTCTATTATCCTGTTGAGTCTGGCAGGTATGAACAGAAGAGGTAATCTTTTGGAGAGATTTCTGGATGTAGTAAACTGGAATTCTGACTTGCTCTGCTTCTGCCTCTGGCTGGAGAATGATGACTGCTCCGTCTATATCTCTGCTTTTCTGACTATTGAGAAAATTCCGAAAATGGGTTCTTAACTTCCTATCTTTCCATCTTTCAGCGCTGTTCTTCCCCACATTTACTATCAGGAGCTTCTTCCCGCTGACCTCAACTTCGGCATAATCTATCTCTCCTCCAGGGAAGCCCCCGTTAACAACTCTGCCCTCTCCCTGAAGCGCCTTCTCCGCCAGGGCAACTATATTCTCTTCCGGAGGTGGCCGGATAGTGTCCTTTACTTTCTGGGCATCTTTTATTTTTAATCTTCCCTTTTCTACGCTCACATACTGTTCACAAAGTCCAGGGTTACTCAGAAACTCTATGGCCAGTCCTAAATCACCAAGCTGGGAAGAGACGGTCCCTGTATCATCGGCCAATAAATCTTCCGCACTTTCAACCAGGGCTATTCTATTTTCTTGCTTAGAGAAGTATCTATTTTCGAAAATTCTTACTGTCAAAATAGTATTTACTATTGCCTGAGTTACAGCAGTGAATGCTTCTGAATCGGCCTGCTCGCCTGCCACGTCTTCTCTCAATAAAGCTAAAAGAGATGAGGCGACAATTCCCTTCAATTCTGCCACAGCTTCTTCCCATCCCTCAATACTCTGTGCTGGCTTAGCAAAATCTTCTGACAGGACTATCTTTTCCCTCTCCATTTGTCTCTGGACTTCCCCACTTCCCATGTTTAGCAAACCAATAAATCTCTCTTTCGCTCCGCTTTCTAACGACTCCATCATATGAGCAAACAATTCTTCTGCCCTAACATAGTATTCGTCGAGAGCCTGCCACTCCGGGCTTTCTTGTAGTCCAGTCGTTATGGCATGCCTCAGAGAGTCTATATCTTCCATCTCCTTTCTCCAGGCAGAATCTAATGCTAAAATCAATGCCTTCCTAACAAGAAAAGTTTTTTCTTCTTCAGAATATGCGTTTCCTTCCTTCTTAGCCATTTCCAGCAGGGATTCATACACAGGTTTAATAACCTCAGGAATCCTTCCTTCAAGAAGCTCCTGCCTTAAACTTTCAACCCTATCCCACTGGTTGTCCTTTATTGCATCCCACTTGGAGTTTTCTACAAGTCTCCCTTGATTGACCTCTTCAGCATGCTTCTGGGCGTTCTCTACTATGGCTCTAAATTCGTCCATTTCCTTGTCGGTAAGAGAGACTTGTCCAAGCGGAGTTATTTCGATGACATTGCCGTTCTCATCTCTCTTAACCTTTATTCTGCCCATTCCTTCCAGTCTCCTTATCATATCCTGGTAGTGGCTTCCTCCAAACTGCCTTACCAGATCATCATCCATTGCCACAAAGAATTGACTGCTTCCCAACTGGCCCTGCCGGCCTCCCCTGCCGCTGAACTGATTATCAACTCGTTTCGATTCTGAGCGGCTAATGCCAATAGGCCAAAGCCCCCCTATTTCAGCTACTCCTTCTCCTAAACGAATATCGGCTTCCCTTCCTGCGAGGTTCGTGGCAATAGTTACCATCCCTTTTTGCCCAGCAAGGTTTATGATTCCTTCCAACTGCTCTTTATTTCCCGCATCTAAGACAACAAAAATATTTTCAGGGGCACGAAATTCTTCGCCTGTCGCTCTCGCTCGCCCTGCACTTTCTAAAAGTTTCTCAAGCTTCCTTCCAGTAACCCGGCGCAAACCCGACTTGCGGGAAAACCCGTCGGCAAATGTTCTGGCTTCGCCAACTGAAATATTACCACCAGCCAATACCGGTTGCCCGCTTCGATGAACTTCAATCATCTTAGCCATTGCTGCTTCATCTCTCAGTGCTCCATTTACACTGACAGAATCCGGATAGTCTATCCTATTTACTGGCGTATTTGTGGGAACGACATACACCGAAAGACCATAAATTTCTCCAAGCGGCTTGCGAATTCCTTCTGCCGTACCCGACATCCCCGCCAACTTCTCATACTTCCTGTAAAATCCTTGAAAACTTATGCTGGCAATAGTTTCTCCTTCCCCGGAAATCTCCAATCCCTCTTTAGCCTGGAGCGCCTGGTGTAAACCATCAGTATAACTTCTCCCCGGAAGAGTATCGCAGGTGAAGCGGTCGATTAATATTATCTCTTTTCCCTTTTTATCTTTTTTAACTACGTAATCCTTTTCCTTCTCCAGAATCAGATGGGCGGAGAGTGCCTGCGCGATACAGTGCCTAAACATCTGATGGTCAGTACTAATCACCTCCGCTTCTTCTCCTTTGCCATACAAATCGGAAATCCCTGTAAGTTCCTCAACCCTTTCCATGCCTTCTTCAGTAAGACTCACCGTCCTCATATTTTCATCAACGTTGTAGTATTTTTCTTGCCTTTTGATTTGAACTACTACATTGTTCGCCCGCCGCACAGCCTTTTGGTACTCGGCAAAATTCTCACCTGGTACAGAAATTATCATTGGCGTTCGAGCCTGGTCAATAAGTATGCTATCTACCTCATCAACGATAGCGTAGTGAAGCCCATTCTGAACCTGCTCACTTACCGATGTTACCGTATTATCCCTTAGATAATCGAACCCAAATTCAGTGTTCATTCCGTAGACAATGTCTGAGCGATAAACTTCTGCCTTATCGGCAATACGCAATACTGGCTCGTCGTTGGCACCCGGTTCTATTACATATCCGTAATTAACGCCACTTCTCAGTAGCCCCACCTTATACCCTAAGGGAAGATAGATTCTAGACATCTCTAAAGCCCTTTCCTGAGCGTACTTATCAGTAGTGGCGTGGATATCTACCCTTCTCGCCAGTCCGTTAAGACAGGCCGGTAATGTTGCTGCCAGGGTTTTTCCTTCGCCGGTCTTCTCGTCAACTGCCATGCCCAAACCCAAATGTAAGGCTATTCCAGCCTCAATCTGAACTTCCCAATGTTGTTTGTTTAATTTTCGCTTTGCCATTTGTTCCACCGCAGCGAAAACCTGAGGCAATATCTGGTTAAGCCTTGCTTCTTTTTCCTGGGGCGTTTTCAATTTTGCTATTTCATCTCTGAATCGGCTCATCATTAATCTCAACTGAGTATCGGAAAGGCCTCTCGCCCAATCTTCCATCTGCCGGACTTTGTCCAAATTCGATTTGATGAATTTCCTGGCATTGGTCTTTCCGATTACCACCTTTCTCCCAGGCACAGAAGTTTGAGCCTGCTTTTCTGGTTTTCCTTCCTTCTCCTGTCTCCTCCCCACTCCAGTCAGTTTTTCATAAAGGTTGGGGTTATTTTCCTGAAGGTTGGCTAATACTTTTTGGGCATTCTGGTGCCGAGGGGATCCTTGAGCAAAAGTTTGTAATGCTTCAACATATCCTTGTAAGCGAACCAAGCTCGGTGTTATCTCTTTATTAGAAAATCCTTTCTCTCTTAAAGACTTAGCCAGCCTTTCGAGTCTGCTCCGCCTGTAGTAGAGGAAACCTGCTCTTAACGGTAACCCGAGCGCGAGCAAGCCTTCCAGCTTATCAACATAGAGGTCTATGTTCCGGCTGAGGCCAGCAAGAATTTTTCTTGCCTTGGTAACCTTCTCAATCCTTCTCTTCGCCACAAGCCGATTGAGAGCCACTTCTAAAGATTCCTCCTTCGGAATATGTAGAACCTTTCTAAATTTTTTCTGAGCTTCCAAGGCCTGTTTGTGGGCCTCTTCCTGACTTGCCCCTTTCTTCAATTCTTTCCGCTCGCTGAAAGCGTGGAATATAAGTTCGGCGAGCTGTGTAGCAGTTAGGTTGTCCAGACCATCCTTTTGAATTCCACTCTTTCTTCCAAAAATAAACTCACTTACCCAGGTGAATACATAGTTGTCTTCTGCTGTCCCTTCCTGAATCCATTCCGGATTATCAACCACAATCAGTCTGTTCCTTACGAACATTCTGAGAAGAGTATCAGCCAACTCTGAATCGTATTCCTCCACGACCTCCAGAGCTTTCACCATTTTCGCTTCTTGTTCCTGAGAAAGCTCAACAGGCCTCTTCTGAAATTCCTGAATCATTCCCCGGGCAACGCTCCATATTCCCCTGAACATCGCTCCCACTAGCTCTCTTTTCGGAATGAGAGAACTGAATAGTCGTTGCGTTCCTTTGGAGAAGTAGATGTTACCAATGTAGATTACACCTTTTTCTTTTGTGGCGCGCCAGTCTTCAAAGACGATGGTAAATTCTGTTATATCTTCCCAGTTAGTTATGCCTTCAAATTCACGCAATGGAATTACCAGTCTTTGCCATTTATCGGTGACTCCCTTTACAATATAGGTTCCAACCTGGCCTCTTCTATTCTTAATTTCTATCTTGAATATAGTTGTGTATCCTTTGTCCTCGTCACCCCTGACATCAAAAACAAACGACTTATATTCTGAAAGATTTATACCCTTTTTCAGGTCTTCTGTATCCCTGAACTTCATCCAGGTTCCATTGAAGTTTCCTTGCGGGACATAATATTCTAACTTCCAGCAGTTGCCTTTCTCAGGGTCTGAGACTACGGACTCGACGGTTCGTCCGGGTTTGGCCGGGTCATACCAGGCACCCAAACCAGAGACATAATCAGAGGGCTCTCTACCAAATTCAAAATCGGTGATAGACAAATCGACTGGCAGTTCCTCTGCTTCCGGAGATGGCCTTTCTCTTGCGTCAAACTTCTCCTGCAATCTTTTGTTTTCTTCTCTGACAATTTCCCTAATTCTTTGTCCTATTTTAGGATGGCCCAGAAGGAATTCGTCGAGTCTCGCTCCTGCCAATCGCGCTTGGGCAATCAGGCTCATAGCTTCCGGACGTGCCTGGGCAATCATGCTCATACCTCGGTCGAGCATAAGGAACTTCTTTACCGTTCTTCCTGTTTTCAAGTCGAGCCCGGCAAACCAACCACGTTCTGGACTGTATAAATCAGGGTATTTTTGCTGTAAACGCAGGAGGCTCTTTTGCGCCGATTGCGGGTCAACCATCATTGCCAGGAATACGGCGTGCGGGGCAAGCGTTCTTTCCCATTTTGAAGCTTTGGCGGGATTCTTGGACTCAGGATTCTGGGCTAATGCAATAATTCCCACTTCCCCATTGTACCCATCCTGGGTCTCGCAGGCTGAGAAACCACCCAGAATATCGTCAGAACCCTCGGCTGCCATTACTTTCACATAGTTCTCGTGTAATTTTCTTAGCGCCTTTGAATGTCTACTCTCTCCTACCAATGCTTCTGGAAGGAGTTCTTGAAAGGCTCCTCCATCCCAGCTTTTGAGTGCGGGGTCTATCCTTTCGCCATCCTTAGTTACATATTCGGTGAGTTCCACTCTGAGCCTAGCGAAGCTACCCTGAGGGATATCGCCTCTTGCCTCAGCCATAAGCACAACGGCCCTTGCCTCACTCCCAAAATTGCTGTAGTGATATGGAGAGAGCTGGTCAGTATTAATATAGCGGCCCAGACTTAGATACCCTTCCTTTTCATCGTAGAAAACTTTATAATTTTGTCCGGCGAGTATTTTGTGGGCTATTTCTTTTATTTCCGCCGCCTCTTTACTTTTATC
>CAZJWT010000040.1:0-10552 GCA_964550005.1 uncultured Clostridia bacterium
GGGCGACCATCCCGATACATCGGGATAAATTTCGGTCGCCCCTACGCAATCGCTTTGCAGCTACAAAGATTTTTGGCGGTGTTCCAAGAGGAAAAAATTGTTTGCGAGCTACCAAATCCGGAGCATATCTTCCTCAAGCGATGAACAAACTATCCTTTATATCCTAAACTTTTCAGCCCAATCACTTATGATTGGACACTTCCAGTAGTTCCCTCTAAGAACTTGAACAATTCCCACAACAGAGAGGGAAAAAAGAACCAGATATCCCCCTGCAAAAATTAGCTGGCCCACAACCGGAATTATATTTATAGCCGCAAGAGCGGCTTCTAAAAGAAAAATAACGAATCCTTGCTTAGCATGGAAAATAGAAAACTTATTAACCTTATTTGATAATACGGGAATCATCTTAAATGTGGAGAAATAGATAATGGGAACCAAACAGAGAATTGACAGGTAAGCTATCACTCCAAAAATTTTCCCTTCCGCAATTATTCGTTCTTCATTTCCCGGCCTTTCTTCCACAAGAATTACCTCCTATTATCATGGCCTTCTTTATCTTTTTCATATCTTCCCACACTTCCCCTTTTCTATTCGGGTCTCTCAAAAGATATGCTGGATGGTAAGTAGGAATGACCTTTATAGGCTCTCCAAACTTTACATAGGGTGGATAAAAATCGTAGAACTTCCCACGAAGTCCTCCGATGCCAGCACTTAAGTTCAAAAGCGCTTTAGTAGCCGGTGAACCCAAAGTGCAGATAATTTTAGGCTTGATAATTCCAATCTGCTTAAGCAAAATAGGAAGACACTGAGCTACCTCATCCTGAGTGGGAGGTCGGTCGTTACCTCTCATCTCTGGGTGGTTGGGATCTCTCATGGGATGACATTTTACAATATTGGAAATGTATACTTTTTCTCTTGTCAGTTCAATCGATTCAATTATTTTAGTTAAAAGCTGTCCAGCTTTCCCCACAAAGGGAATTCCCAACCGATCTTCATCGAAACCGGGCCCCTCACCAACAAACATTAATTCAGCCTTGGGATTCCCTGCTCCGAACACCAAATTTGTCCTCGTTCTCCCCAGCCTACACTTCTGACAATCCTTTGTGCTCCCTGCCAGATCGTCTAAGGTTCCTGATTCAGCCTTCTTTTCTTCCAGATGTCGTATTAACTCTTCCACTCCCCTATCTCTCTCTTGCTCCAGAAACTTCCTGGTTATTGAAATTAACTCAACAAACTCTTTGCGTCTATCCAATTCTAACTCTCATACTCATTTCATAAATTCGTTTAATTCAGATAGTATCCTTTCGGCTATCTTTTCCTTCTTCATTTTCCGTAAGAAGATTTTTTTTCCTGATCTTGTGAAAATTTTGACTGTTGCTTCATCTCGACTCATTACCTCCGGGGCATTAGCTATAATCATATCGAGATTTTTCCTTTTTAGTTTCCCCCGAGCGTTCCTTTCCAAATCTCTTGTCTCCAAGGCAAATCCAACTAAGAATTTTGCACCTTTCTGGTTCCCCAATTGGCCAAGGATATCAGGGTTCCTTATCAAATTTACACTTTCCTTCCCAATCTTGCTCTTAATTTTTTCTTTCTCTCTCTTCTCTGGGCGGTAATCGCTGATAGCAGCGGAAGCGATAACCACATCACAGCGAGGAAAGTGCTTTAAGACTTCCTTTTCCATATCGAGGGCAGACTCTACAAATATGGTCTTCACTCCTTCCGGTGGTGCAATATTTGTAGGACCGCTAATTAATATTACTTCTGCCCCTCTCCTTTCGGCTACTTGAGCCAAAGCATAGCCCATTTTGCCGGAAGAAGCATTTGATATAAACCTCACCGGGTCCAGGTATTCATGAGTGGGTCCGGCGGTGACCAGAAAAGTCTTACCTACCATATCTTTTTCTATATCAAAGATATCCCTAACACTCTCCACAATCTCATCATTACTAGCTAACCTTCCTAAGCCAATCTTTCCTGAGGCAAGCATTCCGTATCCGGGTCCAATAAATTTGAATCCCTTCTCTTTCAACTTTCCAATGTTCGCTTGTGTGAAGCTATTCTTATACATAGTTTCGTGCATTGCTGGCGCTATTAAAATGGGTGCCTTGGTGGCCAAAACAGTCGCTGTCAGGAGGTCATCAGCCATGCCAGCCGCTAATTTTGCAATGGTGTTGGCTGTAGCAGGGACAATCAAGACTAAGTCCGCTCTTTCGGCCAAAGAAATATGCTCGAGATTCCACTCTTCAGGTAAATCGAAAAGATTTAAATAGACTCTATTTCCAGAGAGGGTCTGAAGAGCTAAAGGGGTGACGAAATGAGTGGCTGATTTGGTCATTACTACAAAAACTTCAGCACCCGACTTTCTTAGTCGAGAGACTATCCCACAGGCCTTGTAAGCGGCAATACTGCCTGTTATGCCCAAGACGACTTTTCTACCCGAAAGAGGTCTATTTTTCTTCAGGTTTCTTTTTTTGGACACTTTCCTCTTTTGAGGCCTTTCCCTTTGAGATTTCCTTCTGCTCGGTATCCTTATTGGCCACTTCGTACAATGCTTGGATAATTGTTTCAGGTGTCATTTTAATTTTTAAGTCTTTCTTCGCTTTCTCTTTTAATAACTTCGAGGCTAAAACGACCAACTCAAATTTATTAGATACATTGTTGAGCAACAATTTATCTATTGAAGGTTTAGCTTTGTCTTTTCCCATTCTTTCTACTTCAACTAAATTCGGAGTTTAGCAAATTTAAACACTTCGCTATAGATGATTCAGTTTTTGTATCCTTTCTTTCAACCTGTTTACTCTATTCTTTTCAGCCGCTACAATGCATGTAAGTTTTCTCAGTGCATTTACTAACCGGTCATTAATCACTAAGTAGTCATAACTTTTTATTCGTCCTATTTCCCATCGGGCATTACTGAGTCTTTTTTTAATAGTTGCTTCGTTGTTCTTCCCCCGCCCCCTAAGCCTTCTTTTCAATTCAGAAAATGAGGGAGGCGCAAGGAAGATAAACACCGCCTCAGGATACCTCTTCTTCAATTTCATCGCACCACGCACATCTATGTCCAATATGACATCTTTATCCTTAAGCAGATTTCTTTCCAGAAAATCCTTGGGTGTACCATAGTAATGACCATGAACCAATGCCCACTCCGCAAGTTCACCTCTTTTAATCTTTTCTTTAAACTCATTTCTTGAGACAAAGAAGTAATCCTTCCCTTCAACTTCTCCACGGCGCGGATTCCTTGTAGTGACCGAGACCGAATAGCAGGCATTTGAAAGGTCCTCAATTAATTTTCTGCACAGGGTCGATTTACCTGTACCTGAAGGAGCAGAGATAATTATGGGTAGTCCAGATTCAGTCATTAGTTTCACTTCCGTTTTTTTGATTTATTCTGATTTGTTCTGGTAGAAGGGTAGAGTATCTTCTTGTTGGCTTTTATTCTTTTCTGTTGAAATCTCTCACTAATCGTCTCCGGTTGCAACGCGGATAAGATAACGTGGTTACTATCTGTAATCACTACTGAGCGGGTACGCCGGCCACAGGTGGCATCAATCAAACTACCTCTCTCTTTGGCTACTTCCATCAATCTTTTCACAGGGGAAGAATCGGGATTAACTACCGCGATGATTCTCTGATCAATAACTATATTATTAAAACCTATATTAATCAATCTTACTACCATATCTTTTCCTTCCCATGAGTGATAGAAAAATTAAACCTTTATTATAAAAGAAAATTTGAAAGATGTCAAATCATAATTATTCTTATATCGCCCCAGAATCCAATTTGGCCATCCTTAACTATAACTACTCCCTTAATCCCTTCAATACTCTTGGCAAAATCGATTCCTCTGGTGATATCTTTGCTCTCCATTATTAAATTTCCCATCGCAGTAGCACAAGCATCAGCCAGAGCAGTGGAATTAGAAACAGCCACTGCGACATCAGCTCGACCAAAACTGAAAGAATGGCCTTGAGTTCCACTTGAAGCACAGATCCCGAGGGGAGTATGTGTGGGATGGACTTCAAGGCCGATTCCGTTAGAAATCTCATCCGACTCAGAGTAGATTCCCACCTTGCGTGGTTTGGTTGTTTTCATAAATACATCCCCACCATTCTCAATTATTACATCCGAAATCTCCTCCGACAATTTTCTTCCCACCGCGCCAGCGATCGCTCCGGCCACTGAGGCAAATGGACCTACATTGGCAAGTAGCGCTGCACGGGCCATCTCCTTAATAATTTCTGGAGCATCAGAATCTACGGCTACGGGCCTAAAACTCACCTCAAAAAGCGGGTAATTCCTTATATAATCCTCGATATCCCGCCGATAATCCCGTATCAACGTTTCTGTCTTGGCAATGATACTCTTTAGATTTCCCTTTTTCCTGCTATCTACAGCTACGTATACGTCTGTTTCTTTCTGGTTAACTCTGAAGCCCACCAGGTCCTTGCTATTAAACAACTCGCGATATCTTCTCTTCTCACCCATTCTGTTCTATTTCCATATCCTTTCTTAATTTAGCAATTACCTTTTTGAATTCCTTGGGGATGGGAGCAGTAAATTCCACCCAATCCTTCCTAACAGGATGAATGAATCCCAATTCATATGCATGGAGGAGCTGTCGACTCACCCCAAAATTCTTTGGAGTGGCCGGCCCATACTCCCTATCTCCCACAACAGGATGTCCGATGTGTGCCAGATGGACCCTTATCTGATGCGTCCTCCCTGTCTTTGGTCTTACCTCTAAAAGTGTAAAATCTCCTAAAATTTCACGCACTCTAAAATGGGTAATTGCTTGGCGGCTTCTTATCGAAGTCACAGCCATTTTCCTCCGGTCTGTAATCTTTCTACCCACTGGCGCCTCGATACTTCCTTCTGGATTTATAATTTTCCCAAAAACTAAGGCCACGTACACCTTTTCCACTTTTTTATCCTCAAACTGTTTGGCTAAACGGGACAAGCAGGTGCTGTTTTTGGCAACAACCATAACCCCAGAAGTGTCCTTATCCAAGCGGTGAACAAGTCCCACTCGATTAATATCAGGGAATTTTCCGCTGGCTAAACTGGGGAAATGGTATAGAAGAGCATTCACCAATGTGCCCGAATAGTTTCCACATGCGGGATGGACTACCATGCCAGCCGGCTTATTGAGTACAATTATAGCTTCATCTTCGTAAATGATATCCAGAGGGATTTCCTCAGCAATGGCCCTGTGAGGCTTGACTGGTGGTAAATTTATGCTGATTACATCTTTTTCCTTAACTTTGTAATGTCTGGAAACAGTCTTGCCATTAACCAATATATCTCCCTGTGCAATCATCTTTTGCAGGAAGCTTCTGGAATGGCCCGGAAAAGAAGAAGACAAATAGAAGTCGAGTCTCTTCCCTTTTTCACCTTTATGCACAACAAATTCTTTAATCGTGCTAACCAGCGGTTTTCTCCTTACCTGAGGCTGTGTCACAATTAGATTTCTTGTTTGGTAGTCGCAACCTTCAGGTTGCGTTCTCGACGGAGAAATTACGCAGGCTAAAGCCTGCGACTACCCAAAACAGGGTTACGACACAGCCTTACCTGGACGTTTCTTTAGAAGAAAAAATGCCATAAGAATCCCACCAATACAGACACCCGAATCGGCAAGGTTGAAAATAGGCCAGATGCGGAAATCCAAAAAATCGATTATAAATCCAAACCTCAACCTGTCAATAAGATTACCTAAAGCCCCACCCAAAACTAACCCTAAACAGAACCTTTCCCCTGGTGATTTGAGAACCTTTCTTCTTTCAAAAAAGACAATAACTAGAATAATAATTAAGGAAATAATGACAAAAAGAGAGTGCCCCTGAGGAAAAAGCCCGAAAGCAATGCCGGTATTCTCAACATAAGTGATGTGGAATATGCTCTTTATGACTGGAATTGACTCAGCAAGAGACATCTTTTGTCTGATTAAATACTTAGAGAACTGGTCCAGAGATAGTAGAATTAGAGCAACTAAGTACACTAACTTTTTCCTTTTCTAGCCACCTCCTCTCCCCTCTGGGGAGAGGATTGAGCCTGCCCGTGCTGGGGCACGGGCCACAGCCAGGGGTGAGGGGGAGAATTGCTGTTACAGATTCTTCACCACTTCTACACACCTTGCGCAAAGCTGGGGATGTTCTCTGTCCTCTCCCACAGCGGGACTCCAGTTCCAGCAGCGCACGCACTTCCTTCCCGGGGCCCTTCTCACCCCCATATATAGTTCGGGCATCTCCTCACTTTTCATCATGACTTCTGATTTGCCCTTCCCTACCATAGATGAGCCTGAGGGTAGTTCCTCGAAAACCTTCACTTCAGAAACGATAAAAATTTCCTTCCAATCTCTCTCATAATTATGGAGGATGGTGGTCAGTTCCTTTTCCTGAGCATAAAGGTCCACTTTTGCTTCAAGAGAACTCCCGATAATTTTCTCTTTTCGGGCAATCTCCAGTGCCTTCACAACACTTTTCCTAAGGAGCAAAATCTTCTCCCACTTCTCTGCCAATGGTTCGTTCCAATACTTTTTCTCCACCCGAGGAAGATTGGTCAAAAAGACACTCGGCTCCTTAATCTCTGGCATCATCTGCCATGCCTCTTCCGCAGTATGTGCCAGAATTGGAGCAGTGAGCTTAATCAAACTTACTACTATCTCATAAAGAACTGTCTGAGCCGACCTTCTGGGAAGAGAATCTCTGCCAAAAGTATAGAGCCTGTCCTTAAGCACATCCAGATAGAACGAGGAAAGTTCTATGCTGCAGAAATTGTGAATAGCTCTATAAATTCGATGTAATCGGAAAGATTCATAACCTTCTATCACTTGGGAAATCAGTTCCTGCAACCTGTGGAGCATCCACTGATCGATTTCCGACATCTCTTCATATTTTACCTTTTTTGAAAGATCGAAATCGTGCAGGTTTCCTAAAAGGAAACGGAAGGTGTTTCTGATCCGCCGATAGGCATCGACGAGGTGACCGAGAATTTCTGAAGAAATGCGCACATCTTCGCAGTAGTCTTCCGAAGTAACCCATAGTCTCAAAATTTCAGCACCATACTTTTCGATAATTTCCTGAGGTGCAATTACGTTACCTATCGACTTGGACATTTTTCTGCCTTCACCATCTACAACAAACCCATGAGTCAAAACGCTCTTAAAGGGAGCCGCCTTTTCCAGGGCAACTGCAGTAATTAGCGAGGTCTGGAACCAACCTCTGTGTTGGTCTGAGCCCTCCAAGTACAAGTCTGCAGGCCAGGATAGACTTTCTCGCTCTCTAAGAACAGCTTCGTGACTGACCCCGGAATCGAACCAGACATCCAGAATATCTTTTTCTTTAACAAACTCTCTTTTTTTGCACTTGGGGCATTCTGTACCCTTTGGTAAAATCTCTTTTTCTTTTTTTATATACCATGCATCACTTCCCTCCCTCAGAACCAAATCCTGGACAGCACCAATGCTCTCTTCAGACATCAGTGGTTCCCCACAATTTTTGCAGTAGAAGATGGGAAGTGGAACTCCCCAATATCTTTGCCGGGAAAGACACCAATCCGGTCTCCCTTCCACCATAGATGAGATTCTATTTTCTCCAATTTTGGGAATCCATTTCACCTTTTTTATTGCTTCCAGCATTCTTCCCCTAAGCTCGTTCTTATCCACATCTAGAAACCACTGTTCTGTAGCTCGGAAAATAATGGGCTTCTTGCAGCGCCAACAATGGGGATAGGTATGGATAATCTCTTCCGAGTGGAGAAGGAGAGAGGAATTTTTCAATCTTTCTATAATTAGGCTGTTAGAAGAAAAAACATCCACTCCCGAGAACTGAGGAACTTCCTCAGTAAATTTTCCTTTGTCATCTACAGGAGCTAAAACAGGAAGCCCGTATTTCAACCCGATCTGGTAATCTTCCTGTCCGTGGCCTGGAGCAATGTGGACTATCCCGGTCCCTTCTTCCAGGGTCACGAAATCGGCACAGATACCGACAGAGTCCCTCGCCATAAAAGGATGAGAGCAGACAATTCCTTCCAGATCTCTACCATGCCAAACTTTCAGAATATTATAATTTTCGATTCCAAATCTCTCCATCAGATTCGTTACCAACTCTTTAGCCATAATTATTATCTCTTCTTTTAATAAAGGATCGGAAGGGGATAATTTTACCCATGCATATTCGTATTCTGGGTGGAAAGCAAGAGCTACATTGGCGGGCAAAGTCCAGGGAGTTGTTGTCCAGATTAGAACAGAAGCAGGCACTATAAATTCACTCTCTTTATCTTTTCCCAACTTCTTGACTGGAAATTTCACATGAACAGAATGGGAGTTGTGATTGGAATACTCCACTTCGGCTTCCGCCAGAGCTGTCTCGCAACTTGCACACCAATAGACCGGCTTTTTTCCTCTGTAAATATAACCTTGCGCAACAAGACGCTTGAATATCTCAAGGATTTTAGCCTCGTAATCGAAGGACATTGTCAGATAGGGGTTTTCCCACTCACCAAAAATTCCGAGTCGTTTGAACTCTTCTTTCTGAATACGGGCAAACTCTTGTGCATAAGCCCGTGCTTTCCTCCGGAATTCAACCCTGTCTATCTCTTCTTTCCTAAGGCCCAGACTCTTTAAGAGCTGGTATTCGATAGGCAACCCATGACAATCCCATCCAGGAACGAAGGGAACATTAAACCCATTCATCAGTTTAAATTTAACAATTATATCCTTAAGAATCTTATTTAAGGCATGACCCATATGGATATTTCCATTAGCATACGGTGGACCATCGTGAAGGATATATCTCGGTGCGTTCTTATTCTTCTCCTGCATAACTTCATATAATTTTATCTCTTCCCACCTTTTCTGTATCTGGGGTTCCCTTTTGGGCAAATCGGCCTTCATCTGAAACTGTGTAGTAGGAAGGTTTATTGTCTTATTGTATTCCATTTTTCAATCCCCTGGAACGAAAAACCCGACCATTTTTCTTCTATCGGGATGCCTAATAACACCTTTCTCAGTTATAAGAGCACTCACTAATTCATGCGGGGTTAGGTCAAAAGCTGGGTTGAAAACAGCAATATTTTGGGGAGCAATTCTCCTTCCCTGTAATTCCAGAACCTCCCTGGGGTCTCTCTCTTCAATCATGATATCTCCACCCTTATTAGTCCTCATATCAACAGTGGATGAGGGAGCGGCAACATAGAATGGAACATCATGGTGCTTTGCTAAAACGGCCAGAGTATAAGTCCCGATTTTATTAACCACATCGCCATTTGCGGCAATGCGGTCAGCTCCCACAATCACATAATCAACAGCACCCTTCTGCATAAGATACCCAGCCATATTATCAGTCACCAGAATAGCAGGAATCTTATCGTGAAGAAGCTCCCACGCCGTGAGACGAGCCCCCTGCAGCGCCGGACGTGTCTCACCTACAAAAACTTTCTTTATCCTCCCCCTACTATAAGCTGCTCTAATCACCCCCAGGGCTGTTCCATAACCCGCTGTAGCCAGTGAACCTGCATTGCAATGAGTAAGAATATTTGCAGGCTTATTAATTAATTTCAGTCCATTTTTCCCAATTCGCTTATTTAATTTAATATCCTCTTTTAGCATCTTAATGGTTTCCTTTTCAAGAATATATTTGACCTCTTTTAGAGATTTTTTGTAGTTCTTTCTGGCTAAGCTAAGGAGTCTCTCAATCGCCCAGAAAAGATTTGCTCCGGTTGGCCGGGTGCGCAGGAATCGATTTGCTATAGCGTCTAACCTTTTGAAGAACTCATCTCTCGTCTTAACTTTGATACTTCTTGCACCCAGAACGAGTCCCATAGCAGAAGCAATGCCAATCGCGGGAGCACCACGGATTGACATCCTTTCAATGCAAAGGGCAATTTTCTGGTAGTTTTTACACTCAATTACTTCTTCTTTATGAGGGAGCTTAGTCTGATCTAAGATATAGACTTTCCCTTCTTTCCACCAGATTGTCTTAATCATTTTCTATTTTATTATAAAAAGACTTACCAGCCAAAAGAGTAGAACAAATATGACCAGAAGCGTAATAGAAAGAGTAGATTCTTCCTGAATCGGAATAAACTTGCGCGCCTGATTGAAGATGAGCTCTGAAAAATCTCTGATGAGTGGCCCAGCCATAACGGCATTTAAACTTTTGCCTTGCCTGGTCAGAAGGAACTTGGCTAAAACCACAATGAACAGGATAATTAAGAAACTGTTAATCAGATAACCGAGGACATTCAGTAGAAATTGCATATCCCCTCCTTTCGCTTCACTTCACTCGGGGACCCGCCTGCTCACCGACTCGCAGTCGTCGCTAATCCGTTCCTCCTTATTCGTCCCGATGAAATCGGGACCCTCCTTTCAATAAAGCTGTGCTCAATAAAGGAAACCCATCATTACCCTTGTAGGGTTCAATAAATCGAACCCTACACCAATTCTATTTTTTTCCAAGGATAAAGGGATAGCTTTCGCAGTCGCTCGGTTAATTGTCATTGCGGGCATAATACTTAATTAATGTTGCTGTTTTTAAAAAAACAATAC
>CAZJWT010000041.1:0-10535 GCA_964550005.1 uncultured Clostridia bacterium
ATGTGAACGCCCTGACAGAGACCCTTAAGCTCCATAATTATCCTGGCAGCGATTTCTACGCTCTTCTCGCCCCTCTTCTCCTTTTCAACTTTCTCCATCTCTTCAATCATTGATTCCGGAACATGTACTCCGCTAACATTCTTATTCATATATCTCGCCATTCCTGCAGATTTCAAAAGAACAATTCCAGCTAAAACAGGAACGCCAAAACCCTCAACCTGCTCCATAAACTGGGCGAACTTTTCAGGCTCGTAGACTGCCTGGGTCTGGAAGAATTGTGCTCCAGCTTCTATTTTCTTTTCCATTTTCAATATTTGAGGTTCTATAGGGTCGGCGCCTGGATTTACCACTGCTCCCACAAAGAACTTTGGCGGTTCCCCTTCCAACTTATTTCCCGCCATATCCTCTCCTTTCTGTAATCTTTTTACTGCTTCGAGAAGCTGTACTGAATCGAGGTCAAAAACGGGCTTTGCTCCTGGATGGTCACCCAATTTAGGATGATCTCCTGTGAGAATGAGGAGGTTCCTAATTCCCAGAACATAAGCACTCAGGATGTCCGATTGGAGGGCAAGACGATTGCGGTCACGACAGGTTATTTGAAAGACAGGTTCAATGCCCATATCCACCAACAGATGGCTGGTAACCAGAGACCCTAACTTCATAACCGAACTCTGCAGGTCAGTTACATTCACAGCCTCCACTCTACCTTTCAAGAATTCGGCTTCAGAAAGGATTTCTTTAGTATCTATTCCTTTAGGTGGTCCTATCTCCGAGGTCACTACAAATTTACCCGCTCTCAAAGCCTCAGAAAGCACTCTTTTCCTCCTCAATCATTTCCAGCGTTACGAATAAAGCGGCTTGAAAATTCACCTGCCTTATATGAACTGCGAACAAAGGGTCCTGCTGCCACAAACAGGAATCCCATCTTCTCCGCTACCCTTTTGTATTCTTCAAATTTGCTCGGAGGAATAAATCTACGAATTTCCAGATGCGACCTACTCGGTTGTAGATATTGCCCCAGAGTTAGAATATCACAATCTATTCCTCTCAAATCTTCCATCACGCCCAAAATCTCCTGCTCCTCTTCTCCTAACCCGAGCATCAGGCCAGACTTAGTGTAGATATCAGGCTGCAAAATCTTCACCAACTTAAGCAACTCCAGAGACCTCTCATAAGATGCCTTAGGTCTCACCTCTCCATATAGGGATGGCACTGTTTCTAAGTTATGCCCGATGATGTCAGGTCTTGCCTCTAATACCTGCTTAATCGCTCTCTTCCTTCCCTCGAAATCGGGTATAAGCAGTTCAATAACTACGTCAGGATTTATCGAGCGAACCTCTACGATTGTTTGGAAAAATTGAGAAGCTCCTCCGTCTGCCAAATCATCACGAGTAACCGAGGTAATTACTACATGCTTCAAGCCCAACTTCTTTACCGCCCGTGCTAACCTTTTGGGCTCTTTCTCGTCTACTAGTAAAGGGCTCCCCTTAGCCACAATACAGAACCGGCAGTTCCTTGTACAGGTATTACCTAAAATCATAAAGGTGGCTGTAGATTCAGTGAAACATTCCCAGATGTTTGGACAACGGGCTCCCTCACAGACAGTGTTCAAATCTAATCTGCGAAGTAGGTTTCTCACCTTATATATCTGCTTTTCCCCTCCTTTTTTGTCAGAGGGAGCAAGAGACAATTTCTTCACTATCCAGGGTGGAAATCTCTTTATAATCTTCCTCCATTTGCAGGTTGAATACTTTTCCAAACTGTTCTATCAAATGGTAGCGAACGCCTGTAGGCTCAACTGCCCTGCCCAATATCTCGCTGAGAGAAGTCATCATTCTACCTTCAAATCCACAGGGCCTAATTAATGAGAAATAGGAGAGGTCAGAATTTATATTGAGACTAAACCCATGGAAGGTAACCCAACCCTTTATACCAATTCCTATGGAGGCAACCTTTCTCCCTTCTACCCAAACTCCGGGAAAGTTTTCAATCCTTTGAGCATCTACTCCGTAAACTTTCAATGAACGGATGATTACTTCTTCAAGATTTCTCAAATACCTGTGTATATTTTCCCCGTGAAACTTTAGATCGAGAATCGGATAGCCTACGAGTTGTCCTGGACAATGGAGAGTAACATCACCTCCCCGGTCGATTTCAAAAACTCTAATTCCTTTGCTTTGGAGGAACTCTTCTGAAACTAAGATATTATCCTTTTTACCTCTCCTTCCAATAGTCACAACTGGCTCGTGCTCCAATAGAATCAAAATATCATCAATTTTTCCCTTTCTCCGAAAATTATGGAGTTTCCTCTGTAAATCGTAAGCCTTATCATAACCAACCAATTCCAAGTTCAGCACTCTACATTTAACCATCTTTTATTTCTTCTTCAAATCTATAGCCTCTCCATGGACATCGTGAGCTGCTTCGAATATTACCTCACTCAAAGTCGGATGGGCGTGAATAATCCTTTCCAAATCCTTAGTGGTAACTCTCGCTTTAATAGCGAGGCTCGCCTCACCTATCAATTCAGTAGCATCCGGACCAACTATATGTATGCCCAATATCTCGTCAGTTTTTCTATCTGCTAATATTTTCACCAAGCCAACCCTTTCCCCCAGAATAGTCGCCCTGGCATTGGCTAAGAAGGGAAACCTTCCTATATTAACTTCATAACCCATCTCTCTTGCTCTCTCCTCACTGAGACCAACACTGGCAACTTCAGGGATAGAATAGATACAATTTGGAATAACCCTGTAGTCAATTTTCAATTGATTACCCATCGCATTTTCACTAGCCACAATACCCTCAGCTGAAGCGACATGGGCAAGAAGAACCCCACCTACTACATCTCCAATCGCAAATATTCCTGGAAGATTTGTTTCCATCCTCTCATTTACCAAAATTCTTCCCTTTTCTAACCTAATTCCTGTCTTCTCCAGACCGAGCCCTTCCGTATAAGGCCTCCTTCCTGTAGCAATCAGCACCTTTTGGGCAACTTTCTCCTCTTTTCCTTGGGGAGTCTCTATTATAGCCTTCTTTTTACCATTGTCGGAAACAATCTCTCTAACTTTAACTCCTGTGTTTACTTCTACTCCAGACCTGACCAAAAATTTCTTAAGTTCTTCAGATATCTCTCCGTCTTCAGTGGGAATAATACGCTCCAGGAGTTCAACAATTGTGACCTTACTCCCTAAGCTGTTGAATATGGAAGCAAATTCAACTCCGATAACTCCGCCTCCCACAATAAGGAGGGAAGAAGGAATTTCCTCCAATTCCAGAGCCTGGTCGCTGGTTATTACATCGCGTTCGTCTATGGAGATTCCCGGAATATGGGCAGGGTAAGAACCTGTGGCAATAATTAATTTCTTAGCTGTAACTTTTTCTTCTGAACCATCCCCTGTCTCTACTTCTATTTCAATCAATTTATCCTTAATTGTTTCAGTTAACCTTCCTTCCCCTCTCATTAACTCAATGCCATAGCTCTTGAATAATTGACCTATTCCATTAACAAGTTGTTTAACTATCTTTTCTTTTCTTTTAGTCATAATAGAGAAATCTACACTGAATTCTCCGGATTTGATTCCAAACTCGCTTCCCTTCTTAACCGAATTCAGAAGGCGCGCACTTGCCAGAAGCGCCTTAGTGGGGATACACCCTCTATTAAGACAGGTTCCTCCTAGTTCGTCCTTTTCAATTACCACTACTTTGCCCCCCATCTGGGAAGCTCTGATTGCCGCCACATAGCCGCCCGGTCCAGCACCGATTATAGCGACGTCGTAATTTTCAGTTGAGTGCACTTTTATCCCCTCTTAACTACCCAGTGTCAAGGTACGGGGCTTTATAAGTTTTGAATAGTCCTTTGCCGGTTGCATAGCTTTCATCCTATCGAGGTTTCCTCTCTTCTTCAACTCTTCATAAATGAGTGCCCACCCACAATCACGCTCAGGGTCGACCTCGCATTTGCCTTCAGAACTCCCGCCGCAAGGACCGTTGAGCAATCCCTTTGAGCAGCGCGTAAAAGGACAGATTCCACCCGTTACTTCTAAAAGACAATCTCCACAAAGACTGCACTTCTCCTCGAAATAGCCTGCCCTTACCACTTCTCCGAGGAAGAGCGTGTTGCATCCCGGATGGACCGGTCTTGCCATCTTTATCCTCTCTATGCTTTCCTTTATAGACTGTACCCCGTTACCGCAAGCCATTACCAAAATGGCATCACTTGAGGCAATCTTATCTTTATTTGCCTGGAAACTCTTCTTTACCTCAACGCTCTGGCAGGCTGGATCTATGACTGACCAACCGCTCACCTTCTTGCCTTGATTCTCCAGCCTCTCTTTCATTGCTTTAACTTCTTCTTCACCGCCAACTTTGCATACAGTTGCGCACTGTGCACAACCCACGATAAATATGCTCTTTTCATCTTTCAAAAATGGAAGAATTTCCTCTAATGGTTTCTGCTCCATTATTACCATTCCTTACTCCTTTCTACCCTGCCCTTTCGGGCAATTCCAAATTTCAAATTTCAAATTTCAAACTACCCTTTACCCATTAAATCCCGAGATTGCTTCACTTCGTTCGCAATGACATCTAACTAAACGACTCCGAAAACTATTCCCACCTTTGACGGGCTCAATAAATTGAGCCCCTACATCACTTGAAAGAATAGTTTGTGAAGAACTTCTGGAATTTTAGCCAAAAAACAAGGACGGCAATCTATACAAATCAAAAATCAAATATCAAAAATCAAAAATTATTCAATGGACAAAAGTTGGTTTGTGAGAAGCATTCAATTTCTTGCGTTACTAAATCTTTGCGAGCGAAACGGCAAAATTTCAATTGTCCGAGCCCCAATTTATTGGGGCGAGTTTTTGAAATTTAGTGAAGCGAGCAATAGATTTTGTTAGCAAGAAATTCCAGCGACGAGCAAACTAACTTTCGTCTTCTGACCGAGCGACTCCGAAAATTATCCCTTCATCCTATCTCATCTACTCTTCTTCGATAATTCCAAGGACCTGTCCAGATTTTACTACTTCGCCCTCGCCAGCAGAAATTTTGCTCAAGATCCCAGAAGCAGGGGCCTCAACTTGAAAACTGGCTTTCTCGGTGGTAATCTCTACTAAATCTTCTCCTTTGGTTACTTTGTCTCCCTCCTCGTGATGCCAGAAGGAGACAGTTGCTTCTTCCACCTCCTCACCCATATCTGGCAAAATTACCTCTTTCATTATCATCCCTCCAATGAGTAATCTCCCCAGGTGTGGCGTTTTTTCCAATGGTTACAATTCTCTAAAGACAAGAATCTCTTAGAACAATCCCACTGTCTTTCCTGTCTCGTCGATGTCGACTTTGGTGGCAGCTGGAACTGAGGGAAGCCCAGGCATAGTGCTCATAGCACCTAAGAGAGGGTAAAGGAACCCAGCGCCCACTGATGCCCGGATATCTCGAATGGGTATCCGGTAGTGGCGTGGAACACCCTTTAAATTTGGGTCGTGGGAAAGAGATAGATGAGTCTTTGCCATGTTGATAGGCATTTTACCATAACCCAGCTCCGTATACAATTTGATCCTCTCTTCGGCCAGAGGAGCATAATCTACCCCATCTGCTCCGTATATCTTCGTTGCTATTGTCTCAATCTTCTCTTTGATAGTTGCGGCATCCGGATAGAGGAAGCGCATCTGGTTTGGCTTATCGACTGCTGCCACCACTGCTTCTGCCAACTGAACGGCACCTACACCCCCTTTAGCCCAACAATCTACAGCGACAGCGTCTTCCGCTCCTGCTTCCAGAGCTTTTTTCCTCACCAATTCTATCTCCCTGTCAGTATCTGAGGTAAATCTGTTAACAGCCACTACTGCAGGAAGTCCATGAATGTGGACGTTTTCTATCTGTTTGGCAAGATTTTCGCATCCCTTTTCCAGAGCTTTCATATTCTCTTTAGTCACCAACTTCTCATCTATGGGCACTCCTGGCCGCACGTCAAAGGCTCCACCGTGCATCTTTAACGCTCTTATCGAAGCAACCACTACAGCGCAATCGACCTTTAAACCGCTTTGCCGGCACTTGACATTGACTAATTTTTCGAAACCACAGTCCACGCCAAAGCCACTCTCTGTGACCACATAATCGGACAGTTTAAGAGCTACCATATCTGCAAGTGCCGAGTTATTCCCATGAGCCACGTTAGCAAAAGGGCCTGCATGGTCGAAAACAGGTGTATTTTCTATTGTCTGCACGAGATTGGGCTTGATGGCATCCCTCATTAACACCGTCATCGCTCCGGCAATCTTGAGGTGTTCAGCAGTTACCGGTTTGCCATTGTAAGTATAACCCACCACTATCCTGCCTAATCTCTTTCTCAGGTCGAACAGCCCTGTGGTGAGTGCAAGAATAGCCATAGTCTCAGTAGCCACTGTGATATCATAACCTGTCTCCCGTGGATAACCATTAGCCTTACCACCCAGTCCAATAATTATATCTCGCAGTGCCCTATCACTTACATCAACGCACCTACGCCAGGTAACACTGAGAGGGTCGATGTTCAGCTTATTTCCGTGAAGAATGCTGGCGTCTATTGCCGCGGCTAAGAGATTGTGAGCCGTCTCTACAGCGTGGGCATCTCCAGTAAAGTGGAGATTAATGTTCTCCATGGGAAGAATCTGAGAGTAACCTCCACCTGTGGCGCCACCCTTAATACCAAAAGTAGGACCCTTTGAAGGCTGACGACAGGTGTTGCAGACTTTCTTTCCTATCCTGGCTAACGCCATCCCTAATCCAAAGGCAGTAACTGTCTTTCCTTCTCCTAAGGGAGTGGGGGTAATCGCTGTTACCGTAATAAATTTACCACTGGGCCTGTCTTTCAACCTCTCCAGGATTTCCAAGGAAACTTTAGCCATATACTTTCCGTAAGGCTCAATTTCGTCCTCTTTAATGCCGAGGGCCTTGGCAATTTCCACAATAGGCTTCATCTTTGCTCTCTGGGCAATCTCTAAATCACTTAACATCTTCTCCCCTCCCTTCTAAGAACTTAACCAGATTCCAAAAGGTCTTATTCACCGGCGTCGCTATGCCTATTTTCTCACCTTCTGAAACTATTGCTCCATTGATGAAATCTACCTCTGTTCTCTTCTTTCTCAATATATCTTGCAACATAGAAGAAATGTTGTCCCTCGAAGCCTGACATTGCTCTTCCACTTTCTCAAAGATTTTCTGGTAAGGTAGCCTGATTCCCTTCTTTACAGGGACCCGGACAGCTTCTTCCACTATCAGTCTCATTGTCTCTCTCAGAACGAGGGATTCGAGCAATTCACCATTCTTCAATCCGGTAATGGCTGTTAAAGGATTAATCACTGCATTAATTAGTAGTTTGCCCCACAAAACACCCTCTATGTTATCAGAAATCTCAGTGTCTATGCCAGCCTGATTGAAAATATCTGAAATGTATCTTATTCTTTCACTTTCCTTGCTATCAATTTCTCCAATCACCGTTTTTCCAAAACCTGCATGCCTTATTCTCCCTATTTCCAGGACGGTAGCACCTTGATAAGTTATGCCACCAACCACTCTGGCTTCGCCTACGATTTTACTAATCTTCTCAATATTTCCAAGCCCATTTTGAAGGGTAAGCCAGACTGTCCTGCTTCCAGTTAGAGGTAGAGAATTCCTGGTGGCTTCTTCCGTATCATAAGCTTTAACGAAAAGTATAACCAAATCGCAGTGCCCTACCCCGCGAGGTTCTGTTGTTGCCTTCATTCTTATTACGTCCTGTTTAGGTTCCCTGGGCTGAAGGGGTCTATTTGATTCTATAATCAGTCCCTCCCTATTTGTTTTTTCCGCCCTTTCTTTATGATTGTCAATTAGCCAAACATCCTGCCCTGCTCTGGTAAGCATACCACCAAATAAGCCACCCATCGCTCCAGCACCCACAATTCCTATCTTCATTCCTTGAACCCAAATCCATCAATTCGTTCAGAAATTTTGTGAAAATTTTCACAAGTTCTTCCTAAAAAAATAAGCAAAACTATCAAAGATGAATTCTATAAATTAATTTTTTGATTGTCAAGTAAATAAGAAAAAGGCTCTGAAAAACCATCATTTTTCTTTGACCTAGTTGATAGTCGCTAGCTCATAGTTCTTAGATTCCATAAATAACAGGCATGACCTACGAACTCGAAACTATGAACTACGAACTATGAACTATGAACTACGAACTTCTCTTGCCCTGATAATTTTTTCCGGTACGGTAAATTCATTACCTCCCACATGCAAGAGCGGTCTTGCCTTTAAAGGGTCATACTTCCCCTTCACTAGAAGTCCTCTTTTCAACTCTACATCCATGATTCTTCCCACCACAATTATGTGGTCTCCCGCTTCATACATTGCTTGTAGCTTACATTCTAATTGAGTCAGTGCTTCGGCCACTTTTGGTGATTTTATCTTTTTCGATCTCTTTTCAGTAAGGTGCGCTTTTTCGATCTCGCTGACTCCCTTAGGAAAATCTCTGCCACAGGTCCAGAGCTGGTTCAGCATGTCAACGCTGGGAATATTGACTGCGAAATTACCTGTCTCCCTGATATTGGATATAGTGTGGTGTTCTGGGTCCGAAGCAAATGCAATCAATGGTGGTTCCACTGAAACAGGCATTACGAAGCTAAAAGGTGCTGCATTAGAGATACCCTCTTTATTTACTGTAGAAATCAGAACCACAGCCCTAGGGGTTAATACTTTGTACCAGTTTGATAGTTCTATTTTCATAAGAAACCTCCCCTCACCCCTACCCTCTCCCCCAAAGGGAGAGGATGTAGAGTAGGAAAACCTAACAGGTGAGATGTAGGGCAGCAATAGTGGTACCAGTTTTGGAAAGTCTGTTATATGCATCGCAAGCATTTTTAGTCGTATCTACCACTAATCTAATCCGTTTCGAAGTTATATAATCTTCCACTTCCTTGGGCACTTCCATCAACCCGGAGGCTCCGGTACCTATGACTAAGATCTTGGGCTTCTCGGCTATAGCTTTCTCGACATCAACTACCTGCAGTCGGTGCCCTTCCTTTCTCCACCAGGTACTGTCAACATGGTCGGGATAGATTATGACATCAGAGGTATATTCCTTCCCGTCAACAACTATCCTGCCAAAACTGTAGGATTCTATCATTAGCCTTCCCGTGTAAGTCTAAGAGGTCAGCGGTGCGAAATCTTCCGGTCTTCTGTTTACTATTTTAAAGTAGTATAGAATCGCATCAACTATTCTTGTGGATGCTTTTCCATCACCATATGGGTTAACTGATGTAGCCATCCTGTCATACGTTCTTTTATTATCAAGTAACTTACAGGTCTCTCTAAATATGCTCTCTTTAGACAAACCAACGAGCTTTACAGTACCAGCCTCTATCCCTTCCGGCCTTTCGGTAACTTCTCTTAACACTAAAACTGGTTTGCCTAAACAGGGCGCTTCCTCTTGCAGCCCACCAGAATCGGTAAGGACCAAGAAGCACTTATTCATCAGATTTATGAAATCGAGGTAATTTAATGGTTTAATAAGATGGATGCGAGTATATCTTCCCAGAATTCTATGGACAACATTCTTCACATTAGGATTCAGATGGACCGGATAGACAATTTCCAAATCGTCGTATTTCTGAATAAGTTGTCTAATGCTTAAACAAATATTCTGCAATGGAATTCCCCAATTTTCTCTGCGGTGAGCAGTGACCAAAATTATTCTTTTCTTGGTGAAATCGATTTTTTTCAAAATAGAGTTCCTGAACTGATGCGGCCTTTTCAGGGCTAAATGGAGGGCATCGATCACAGTATTTCCAGTCACGAAAATGGACTCTTTCTTTATGTTCTCTTTAAGGAGGTTTCTTTTCGCAATCGGGGTGGGAGCGAAGTGGAGCTCGCATAAAGCATCTGTCAGGAGCCTATTTGCCTCTTCAGGATAGGGATTGAATTTATCGTAAGAACGGAGCCCTGCCTCAATATGACCAACGCGGACTTTTTGATAAAAAGCAGCCAGCGTAGCTGCAAAAGTTGTTGTGGTATCCCCCTGGACAAGAATGAAATCTGGATTTTCCTTCTTAATTACCTTCTCCAGTCTGGAAAGACAGCTGCTAGTTATATAATACAGACTTTGGGACTCCTGCATTATGTTTAAATCGTAATCGGACCTCAGACTAAACAGGTTCAGGACCTGGTCGAGCATCTCTCTGTGCTGGGCTGTAAGTACTACGGCGGTCCTAAAGATATCTCTCTTCTTCTGTAATTCTCTCACCACCGACGCCATCTTGATAGCTTCCGGCCTTGTGCCAAAAATACAGATTATCTTTTTCATATAAAACCCGGAAAATAGAAAATAGGGACAGCGACCATTTTTCAAATTACAAATTTCAAATTACGGGGACAAGCCCCTACACTACAAATCAAAAATCAAAAATCAAAAATCAAAAATCAAAAATTACCATTACCAGTTACCCATTACCCATCACCCATTATAAAATACGGGCATAAAGCCCTACACTACCGAGCGACTCCGAAAACTATCC
>CAZJWT010000042.1:0-10404 GCA_964550005.1 uncultured Clostridia bacterium
GGAATAGACTTATTATCCACATCCAGGATGCCCACTCCAGCCCCCAGGCCCAGCTAAACAGCGCAAATATTCTAAAGTATCTCCAGAAGGGTGCATCTACAGAGGCTGGTTTGCCTCTGCTAATCTGTGTTGAAGGTTCTTCTGGTCTCGTGGACACGACACTACTCTCCAGTTTCCCTGAGAAGAAGATAAAAGAAGAGGTAGCCAGCGATTTTCTCAAGGAAGGCAAGATAACTGGAGAGGAATACCTTGCGATAACTAAAGAGGAGAAGGCACCATCTATAAATATTTATGGTGTAGAGGATAAACGCACATATGAGAAGAACCTGAAAGCCTTTGATGAAGGAGTCTCTTCAGGGGAAGAGTTGAGAAATTATCTCCAGAAAGCTCAAAAAGAGATTAACCCACTGAAAGCCCGCGTTTATAACAAGAAATTGAGAGATTTAGAGTCGAGGATAGAATCCTACCAAAAGAAAAAAATCCCACTCATTGAATACTGCCAGTACCTTTATGGCCTTTCAGATAACGCGGGTTCGATGAATCGAACCCCTACAATAAACAATGTAGGGGCTCAATTTATTGAGCCCGAAAAATCAGATGTTGGGGCGACATTTATGACGCCCGACGATGCTCCTCTCCCCTCAGGGGAGAGGCCCCTTTCTCAAACTTCTCCTCTCCCCTCGGGGGAGAGGGTTGGGGTGAGGGGGAAATACCCCAACTTTGAACTTTTCGTCGAGACATCTAAACTTGAGGATAAGATAGACTTCTCCAAAGTAGATTCTGAGAGGTCAAAATACATAAAGGAACTCAGCAATAAGTTAACCAATGAGGAATTATCAGACCTTTTGATTGTGAGTCTTGACTATAGATTGGGGAAGGTAACATCGGGAGAATACTATACATATCTTCAATCTCTCTCTTCCAGGATGGGAAAGGGAGTGAGGTCATCTGACCCCAGAATATTGACAGAGCTTGTGACTTCAAAGGAAGGAAAGGAGGAGTATCCTAACCTCAGCTTGTACATCAAGTACAACAAACTCTACGATAGGATAAACCAGAACAGACTATTTTCAGAGATTAGCGAGTTAGGAGAAGAAATCAAGGAGAGACTATGTGAGACAGAAGAAGAGAAGAAATTAGTAAAACTTTCCAGGATGCTGGATGTTTTAGAGGACCTGGCGAATCTCAAAATTTCCAATGAAGACCTCGCCTATTATTACAAACATCGCGATGAGATAACTCCAGAGATTTTCTCCCCCTCACCCCTCCCTCTCCCCACAGGGGAGAGGGCTAATGGTGAGGGCGGAAATGTCGGGGCGACACTCCGTGGTCGCCCTGTAGGGGTGGCACTCCGTGGCCACCCAATAGGGACGGCACAGAGTCCGTCCCCTACATTAGGGAAGGCAGACATAGAAAAATTTGAAGAATTCTACAAGATTGCTCTAACCAGAAACCAGGCTCTGGTAAATAATACCATTGCCAGGATGGAAAAGGAAGGAGTAAAGGTTGCCATTCTCATTGCTGGAGGTTTCCATACGCCAGGGATTACAGAACTTCTGCGCGAAAGGAATATCTCCTATGTAGTGGTTACTCCGCGGCTCGGGGAGAGCGATTCTCCGGATTTGGAAATCTCTCCCAGGAAGAAGTGGACAGACTTTGAGAAAGCAATAGCGGGGATTATAGGTGCGTTAAGACCAGCGAGTCTATTAGGAGAGCAATCATTTCAGACTTACTCTGTGATTCAACTTGGTGGGAGGACTCTAATTCTCCAGAGGGCATTTGCCGAGTTAAGGAAGAAATGGATAGAGGGAATTGATGCCGGAGCTGAAACGAGGCAAGTGATAGAGAATATTGACTTTTTGCCTAGAGTATTAGCTAGAGGCAATGAGTTGTTTGTTTTGGGAGTTGTCAAGGGAACAAACAGCAGAACTTTGCCTTTTGTCTTGCGGTATGATGCAGTCCAGAAGAGAATTTTAGAAGTTATTACTGGCGAAGATGCGTGCAAACAGTTCATACTTCCGTCTTCCTTTGACAATAGGGGAGAACTGGATTCAGCTGTCTCTGGGAAAGTCCAGGAACTCTGGCCCTTCTTGGTTTCTGAGAAAGGCATCTCCGTTCCAGCCCGTGAGGTTTTAGAGAAGGTAGCCTCAACGAAACCAGGCCGCATTAAATTTCCTAAATGGGCTCGTATTTCCCATAGAGGCGCCTTCTTAAATGCCGCTTTTGGGAACATTGGGTGGTGGCTGCATCGAGGCAAGGGCGGATTGAATGATTTAATTAAGAACCTTTTTGATGAAGGAAAAAATGTAACTGAAACAAAAGATTTTAGCAAAGAAAAAAGTGCCGACGCTGTAAAGAAAACAGTTAGTAAATTTTTATATACGTTGGAGTACGATGACCTTGCCCCGATAGAAAAGATAAGCTTAATAATGAGAAAAATATTAACTTTGGGAAGAAGTGGCATCTGGAATAAAAAAGAATTCAATAGGAAAAAAGACGACGTAGGGAAAAACCTAAGTATCTATTACTTAGATTCCGGGAAAAATCTTTTCTGGGTGAGAGGGAAATCCGCAGCCGCGCATTATGGAGTAGGGTTGAGACGTGTTTATGTTTCAGCAGGCTATGCAAAAAGGGCGTCGCCCGACCTGATTTTTGGAGTTACTACCCACGAAGCCCTCCACATTTTAGGATTTTCCCACCGCCAAGCCCTCAAAATTGCTCGCAAGATTGGTGGCAAGTACATGGATAGGATTTCCTACGAAGCTAAAGAATTAATGGATAGGTTAGCTAAAGAGGACGAGGGAAACGCCCGCGCCCTGCAGAAATATTTAGATGCAATTCCTCCTGCCTCAGAATCTCCGATTAAGGTTGTTATATTTGACCATGGAAATGTAATCTTGCGGTGTGATTTAAGAAGAGTTGCTAAAGAGTTGTCAAAGCGCTTTGGAATAGACGAGGAGCGCGCTTATGATTTCTGTGCAAGAAAAGATAGTGACCGTAGTAACCCACTTTATGAGTATGAACACGGAATAATTAATGGGGAGGAGTTGGTAGGAAAAGTAAAAGAATGGCTTGTAACTGAACTTGGCAAAGAAGTAACTCTAACACAAGCAGAATTTTTCGAAGAAATATTTGTTAAGGTCTTGATAGGAGATATTCCCGAAGTTATTTCTTTGATGAAAGATATACGGGAAAAAGGATACAAAATTCGCATATTAACAACAGCAGGACCTTTTTTAGCCGGATATTACCAGAGACCTACAACCAAGATGGGAGGACTTTCGCTCTTAGAAGACCCGAAGAAAGATTTCTACGCATCCTATGATAGAAGATATGCAAAACCAGATCCGCGTAGTTATTTAGAAGTGGTCAAAGATGTAGAAGTGTCTCCTGGAAGCTGTTTATTTATAGATGATAGACAAGATTGTGTAGAGGGAGCTAAAAAAGCGGGATTAAAAGCTCTTTTGTTCAATCCAGAAAATGTTCTGGCAAGCATTAAAGATACAGCTGATGTTTTATCATCTGCCAGCACCAAACAGAAAAGACATAGGAAGGAAAAAGGTTCCACTATTTTGCTGTCTGAATTTTTGCAGGGGATGAGTTCTTTAACCAAGCGAGCAAGGGTGTTCATCCTTGGAATATATATGACCATAATGGGTACAAATGTAGTTAGAGGTCTGTTATTTGACCCTGGTAATGTAATTTCAGAGCGAGAAAAAGTTAGCTATAGATCTGCCGTATCTGAGCAGACCAGGCGGGCAAGAGAGTACCTTGATAAGGCAAAGAAGCTTGGTGAACCACTCACCATAACAGCACACCTGAGAGGTTTAGATGGGCCAGGTTCATCATTAGATTTACCAGAATTCCAGAAGACCCTAACTGAGAAAGGAGTGCGCTTACTAGTAGACATCCCGTCAACATTAACCTTTGCGAGTGAATTTGCGACAAAGATAAGGTTTGAACTGTTAGACGATCCGGATGTGGTAGAGTATGTAGCGCCAGATTATGGGATAACAAGAGACAAGCCATACAGGGTAAGGAATAAGGTGAGGCTGGTAGAGGACCCGAATAGACCGGGAGCATTGGTGACGCCCTATGGAATGAAGGATGCGCCGACATATATATTTGCGAATCTGTTTGGGATAAGGGGGGTAAGAATAATCTGTGAAGAGATATCGCCGATGGCAAGAGCAGGGGGAATGGAGTCATCGAATGCGTTTATGGTAGCGCTAATAGCGGGAGCGAGCATGTTATCGGGGAGGAACTTAACCTGGGCAGAGATATTCAGGGAAGCAGTGAGATTAGAGAATCATGAGTTTAGAGGATTGACCGGAGGGCAGGGGCATCTTGCAAGTATATTGGGAGGGGTATACAGGCATATATGGCAGTCAGGAAAGAAGGATGAAGAAGGTAACCTGATAAATCCATATGGAGCATTTTCGATACCAGTAGATATTGACATAAAGAGTATAGAGTCCCATATGGGGTTAGTGCAAGCGGGGAAGAAATACAGAGATGGGAAGCCAGAGATAGAGAGGACAGCAGAGTTAATCAATACGATGTGGACAGATTTATTGAGGGATAGGGATGAGATAGGTTATCCACTACACAAGGAAAAGATAGGATTGACAGCGCGGTATAACAAGGCGCTGATGGAAGGTGACTGGGAAGAAGTAGTCATGGTAGTGAACAGGTATGTAGAGATACGAGATGAGATTTGTAAGAGGTGGTTAGATTTAGCGATAAAAGGAGTGAAGAAAGGAGAGATACCAGAGTATGCCCAGAAGTATGTTAAGAGGTTTAAGGGAGATGAGGTATTACAGCAGTTTTATAAGAAGCATGGAGATGATTTATCTAAGATAAGTCTATACACCTATGAACCGATATCGAATTTAGTAAAAGCAGCCAGAGAAGATGGGCATATAGCAGTAATGCCGTTAGGAGCAGGGGGGCCCGGGGCAAATTTAATAGCGATATCATCAAAAGGTAAAGAGCATCTAAGGAGGTTCTTAGAGGAGAATGACCTGCCTGAACTTAGAGATGAAGAAAGGTTACGGCAGATAATGAAAGGCGCTGGGGAAAATGTGTTAAAAGGCTGGATACCGTTTAAGATAGGGACAGAACCCATCAGGTTAGAAGGGTTTGGAAAGGTAGGATTAGAAGAGCCTCAGATACCGAAAAAAGTGAGTTATAATCAAAACACAGGGAAGTTTGTAGAGGGAGGTAGGAGTAAATATTCTGGGTTGTTATTTGACCCCGGGTATGTAATATCAGAACGGGATGAAGTTTCTTATACACCGGCAGTATCTCAAGAGACTAAGCGGTCAATGGGATACCTGGAACAAGCAAGCAAGGATAAGAAGCCCATTACCATAACAGCGCACTTAAGAGGTTTAGATGGGCCAGGTTCATCGTTAGATTTACCAGAATTCCAGAAGACTCTAACTGAGAAAGGAACTCGTTTACTTGTTGATATACCATCGACATTAACCTTTGCCAGCGAATTTGCAGCGAAGATAAGGTTTGAACTACTTGAAGATGGTGATGTAGTAGAGTATGTGGCACCGGATTATGGAATAACAGAAGATAATCCTTACAGGGTAAGGAACAAAGTGAGGCTTATTGAAGACCCGAGCAGGCCAGGAGTAATGGTAACTCCTCATGGGATGAGGGATGCGCCGGCATATATATTTGCGAATCTGTTTGGTATAAGGGGAGTAAGGATAATATGTGAAGAGGTATCGCCGATGGCGTTAGCAGGAGGAATGGAGTCATCGAATGCGTTTATGGTAGCGCTATTGGCAGGAGCGAGTATGTTATCAGGAAGGAACCTGACCTGGGCAGAGATATTCAGGGAAGCAGTGAGATTAGAGAATCAGGAATTTCGGGGATTGACCGGAGGGCAGGGACATCTGGCGAGTATATTGGGAGGGGTATACAGGCATATATGGCAGTCAGGGAAGAGAGACAGGAAAGGAGAGTTAATAAATCCATATGGAGCATTTTCGATACCAGTAGATATTGACATAAAGAGTATAGAGTCCCATATGGGGTTAGTGCAAGCGGGGAAGAAATACAGAGATGGGAAGCCAGAGATAGAGAGGACAGCAGAGTTAATCAATACGATGTGGACAGATTTATTGAGGGATAGGGATGAGATAGGTTATCCACTACACAAGGAAAAGATAGGATTGACAGCGCGGTATAACAAGGCGCTGATGGAAGGTGACTGGGAAGAAGTAGTCATGGTAGTGAACAGGTATGTAGAGATACGAGATGAGATTTGTAAGAGGTGGTTAGATTTAGCGATAAAAGGAGTGAAGAAAGGAGAGATACCAGAGTATGCCCAGAAGTATGTTAAGAGGTTTAAGGGAGATGAGGTATTACAGCAGTTTTATAAGAAGCATGGAGATGATTTATCTAAGATAAGTCTATACACCTATGAACCGATATCGAATTTAGTAAAAGCAGCCAGAGAAGATGGGCATATAGCAGTAATGCCGTTAGGAGCAGGGGGGCCCGGGGCAAATTTAATAGCGATATCATCAAAAGGTAAAGAGCATCTAAGGAGGTTCTTAGAGGAGAATGACCTGCCTGAACTTAGAGATGAAGAAAGGTTACGGCAGATAATGAAAGGCGCTGGGGAAAATGTGTTAAAAGGCTGGATACCGTTTAAGATAGGGACAGAACCCATTACCCTAAAAGGGTTTGAAGGAGTAGCAGAGCCAGCACAGCCTGCTGAAGTTAACTATAATCAAAGAAAAGGTAAATTCCAAGAGAAAAGCTCGAGAAAGAGGACTGCGTCCGTTTTACGCAGGATGGAAAAAGGAGGGTTCGGGGAAAGGCCCTTAAATACCTATTTAAGAGCAATTCCTCCTGCCTCAGAATCTCCTGTAAAATTAGTGATTTTTGATTGGGGTCAAGTGCTTGAGCGCTTTGATTATAGGAGAGCTGCAAGAAAGTTGGCGAAGCGTTTTGGAATAGACGAGAATGTTGCTTATGGTTTCTATGAAGGTAGAAACAGTGACCCTGAAAATCCCCTTTATCAGTATGAACACGGTAAGAAAGGATTTGATGAGAAAAAACTGAGACAAGAGATGAGCAAGTGGCTTACGAAGGTCCGTGGTGAAGAGACTGAATTAACTGAGAAAGACCTTCACGAGATATTTGCCAGTTGGGTACGGATAGGTGATATCCCTGAAGCTCTTTCTCTATTACGGGAGCTAAGGGACAAAGGCTATAAGGTTCGTATATTGACAACTACAAGTAAGCTCTATCATCAATTTAGGTTAAGGCACACGAAGGTAGTTCAATTATTAGAAAATAGAGAAAGAGATATTTATCCCTCTCACCTAACAGGATTTTCAAAACCAGATGAACGCAGTTATATGAAGGTAGTGACTGATGCATGGTTGTATCCAAGACAAGCTCTATTCATTGACGACACACAAGATTGTATAGAGGGAGCAAAGAGGGCTGGACTAAAAGCTCTTCAATTCAATCCACAAGATGTCCTGGGAAGTATTAAAGATATAGCTTCCAGTTTGTCAACCGCCAAAGGTATTAAAGTAGGTGCTGCTGCGACGGAAGGGACGGCTGGTAGATCTTCTGATGCTAAGTGTTCTGCAAAAGAGATACTGAAGCCGTCGGATAGTCCTATAATTTTTAATGTGACTTCCATTCCTATTCGGCAAGCAAAATTATCCAATGATATTAGACTTCAAGATTTACTCAAAGAACATGGTTTCCAATATTCATCCTTCATACCACATAGAGGTTCTGGGCCTACGATATGGGAAGACCGAGACAACCAACAGTTTATCTTAAAACCAGATACAAGTAGAGATGCATTAGCATATTATCTTGCTCAGGTGGTGGGATTTACTGATATAGGCAAGGTCTTGCTTTTCATAGTGCCGGATGCGATGTTTGCATCTGGCCTGAGGTCATACGGTCTTATAGAGTATTATAATGGCACCGTGTTTTCCACAAGAGAACTCTCTACGAGAATACAGGTAGATTCTGAACTTTATGCTCAGCATCCAGAGTTGAGGGACCTTACATTAGGAAATATTAATTTTGACGCCTGGTTCAAGGTGCTTGCAGACCCTGCCCAGATTGTAAGGTCAGACCTTTTTAGAATCTTTACCAATAATGTTGATTCGATATTTCCCTTCAATGTTTTATACAAAGATTTAAGTAATGGTAACGTGGATATAAGATTTATAGACTATACCGAGGCCTTTGATGCCTATCTTGGTACTGGAAAGGAGCAGGCCATAAGTCATTTGAAAAAATATGCTCCATATTATCTCAAGTACTGCCCAGAGCTTTTGATGAATATAGTCAATCTCTCCGATGAAGACATTGAGCATATAGTCAGGTGGGTTTATCGGCAAGAACTTCTCAATGTCAGGGTAGGAGTGGATAATCCTGAAGAACTTATCAAGAGTATGATTGCTTCCAGAGACTTGATAAAAGAAACACTTAGAGATGAAATAACAACGATAACAAAAGGAGCTCACACTACAGCAAGGTCATCTATATCAATGAAAGACTTAGGACGCATAATAAAGGCGATTGAAACTAAAAAAGTATATCCATATGCGACTGCCAAAGGGGTTTTTCATGAGGGCAAGAAGTTATTGACTGAATGCACCAGTTTGGAAGATGCGACCTTTACTACCATTCTGGCTGCAAGGGCTTATTTTAGAAATTTAGCAATGCCTGTAACAGTAGAAGAGATATTGGAATATATTGAAAAGGCTCAAGTCTGGGAAGGTGCCTCCTCTATAAAAGAAGATGAGTCAGACTATCGTGAGGCAATCGGAGTAATCCTAAATTTTGGTAGGCAGTGCGCAGCTCTTAGTGATTGGGAAAAATATCTTGAGCACATAGTTCCATGTAGAAAACACACTTTAGAAATTGCTTCGGCTACCTTCGATAAAATAATTTTGCAAAAAATGGCTAAGACACCCGAAGATGTAGCCAGAATAGTAGAGGAACAGCGAATACAGGACCTGGCGTCTTTTGGCGTAACCATTGCTGTAAGTTTAGGTGGAACAAAGATAGGATGTGCGGCAGTTAATCCCGCAGGAGATATTTTTGCCAGAGTTTCTGATATCAAGACTCCTGTGGAATCGGACGAAGTGTTGTTTAAGGGTATATGGTCTCAGATAGAAGCTGTGGGAAGGAAGGTGGGATTTGAGAAAGTAGTAAAAATAGGTGTTTCTTCACCTGGACCATTAAATCCTGAAACAGGAGTAATAATATTTACCGAAAACATACCTTTCAAAAACTTTCCTTTAAAGGAGAGATTGGAACAAGCTTTTGCAAATAAGTTTAATAGGCGAGTAGAGGCGAAGGTTTTTCATGATGCAGATGCCAGAGCTAAGGGAGAGGCGAGTCAAAAAGGCACACTCCCGGGATATCAGAATATGATGTTTCTTAATTGGGGAACAGGGATTGGAGACGGTGTCTTTCGTGATGGTGAGGTTTATTGGAATGACCCCGTTGTAGGAACTATGATTGGAGAAATAGGTTGGACAGTAACTAGAACTAAAGATGGTAAATATCGCCATTATCATGCTATGAAGGATCGATACCCTGCCTCGGATGAGTTGGAAAAGGGAGAGGTGTATTTTGAACATTATTTAGGAGGACCTGCTCTTATACAAAGAATGCGCCAGCAGATTTCTCAAAGTGGAACTAAAGGCGAAGCTCTTCTGAAAACTGTAAATAAGTCAACAATACAAAACTTAGAGCTGAAGGATATTAATGAGGCTGCGAGAGCAGGTAATGAGTTAGCGATAGAATTGATTGAACAGGCGGGAATAGAATTAGGCAGGGGCTTGGCGGCATTCATAAAATACTGGAAACTGGAAAGAGGTGAAAGATTTACAGATAATGTCGTTCTTGGCGCTGGTGTGGCCAAAATCGGAAACGGTGTGGTGAAGACAGATGGAACAGGAAAAGAAATCGCAGTTCTCCCAGAGGCCATCAAGGAAGGATTGAGGAGAGAGCTGGGGAGCAAAGTCAGCGATTCCATAAATATAGTTATGTCCAGGATGGTTATGTCCGAGTTTGATTACGACGGCGAATTGTTAGCTTTTCAACCCAAACTGGAAGATATTTTCGCTTCAAACGCAGGTAAGAAATCTTCTAAAGGTTCCGAGCTGGACTTACCCACCAGCCAACATGAGGCCGGTAGCTCGCGTATGCCGGTGACTGTGGTGGATCAGAAGCGTACAGATTATAAGAAAGGTGTCTGGGTAGCGAAGCGTGGAGAAGGTAGAGAAGTTGGCAGGGGTAAATATAATTATGGCGATCGTTCACTCCGCAATGCTCAGATAATAGTTAATCGAGGGGCTTCTGAACAGGTCAAGCTTACCGCGAGTCTACATC
>CAZJWT010000043.1:0-10172 GCA_964550005.1 uncultured Clostridia bacterium
AAGTTCTTCACAAACTATTTTTTCAATCTTTTGGGTATTATAGATTTGATTATTGGGTACCGGGTAATTTGGAATTTGAAATTTGGAATTTGAAATTGGTAATTTGTGAGAAGCCCAAAGGCGAAGAGGAAATGGAGAGAACAAGAGTAGTGAGCATAATTGGGGTGGGATTGATTGGGGGCTCTTTCGGTTTAGCCTTAAAGAAGAAGAGACTCGTTCGACAAGTGATAGGAATCGGGCGCCATATCCATAAATTAAGAGAAGCGAAAAGACTGGGCGCTATCGATACGTACACTACCGATTTTGGCCGAGGGGTCAAAGATTCAGATATAGTTATGATTGCCACGCCTGTGAGCAAAACTCCTTTTATCATTAAGAAGATATTACCGCATTTAAAAGATGGCTGCATTATAACTGATGTAGGAAGTACAAAGGGATGGGTGGTTAAGAAAGTCCAGAAAATTCTTTCAAAATCTTCCGGTAGGGGAAGAAGACCAAAAGTATCTTTCATTGGTGGCCACCCCATGGCAGGCTCAGAGAAGGAAGGTGTCAGAAACGCTAATGCTGATATCTTCTCAGACACTGCCTGTGTTCTGACTCCAGTAAATAGAAATGGAAGGAAGGCGGTAAAAGTAGTAGCAGACCTTTGGGGTCGGATTGGAGCGAAAATCCTTTTGCTTAAGCCCGAAGAACATGACTATCTTGTAGCTTATACAAGCCACTTACCCCATGCCCTGGCCACCTCATTAGCCAATCTAATTGGCAAGGTCCGTAAGGAAGACCCTCGGGTTAGTAGAATCATTGCTGGAAGCATCTCGGACATGACTAGAATTGCAGTCAGCAATCCTGAAATGTGGACAGATATCTGTATATCCAATAGTGCCGCGATTTCAGAAAGTATTAACGTAATCGTAAGACATCTGGAGAAATTTAAGAGGTTAATTGAAAAGAAAAGCAAGAAGGAACTTGTAGATATATTTCAAAAAGGTAGGCTTGCCAGGAGTAAATTAATCGAGCCAAAAATATGAAAAATTTAAAAGTGGAGAGAAAAAGAAGGATTGGAGGAGAAACTTCTTTCCCCGGAGACAAATCTATTTCTCACAGGGCTATTATGCTGGGTAGTATCGCCCAGGGAGAAACGAGAATCAAGGGATGTTCAGATTGTGGTGACTGCCGAAACACATTAAAAGCCTTCCTTAGACTGGGAATAGAAATAGAAGATCACTCTGAAGGAGAATTGACTATTCATGGGCAGGGATTGAAGGAATTAACTTCCGCCAGGGAGATTATTGATGTGGGCAATTCGGGAACTACTATGAGACTACTCAGCGGAATTCTTGCTGCACAGGACTTCTCTTCCACGATTACTGGTGATGAGTATCTCCAGAGGAGACCTATGAGAAGAATTATTCTTCCCTTGAGGGAGATGGGGGCAAAGATAAGTAGCCCTGATGACAACCATCCACCCATAACTATTGTGGGGCAGAAATTACATCCTATTGATTACCATTCTCCTGTTGCCAGTGCCCAAGTCAAATCCTGTATTCTTCTCGCTGGACTATATGCTAAGGGAAGGACGAGCCTTACTGAACCTTCACCATCGAGAGACCATACGGAGCGGATGTTGAAATACTTGGGCGCTCCTATAGAGATCAAAGGAATGACTGTATTTATTGAAGGACTCTCAGAATTGAAGGCAAGACCGATTACCATTCCTGGGGATATCTCTTCAGCAGCGTTCTTTATCATTGCTTGCCTTCTTTTAAAGAATTCCGAAATCAAGATAAAGGGAGTCGGAATCAATCCCACGCGGACCGGTATCATAGATGCCCTTAAAAAGATGGGAGCTCACATTGTGACTGAGAATGTCCGCCAGCTATGCGGCGAGCCAGTAGCCGACCTTATTGTAAGAAGTAGCAGTCTGAGAGCTACTAAAATAGGAGGTGACTTAATCCCCAGAATCATAGATGAAATACCTGTGTTAGCTGTGGCTGCAACTCAAGCGGAAGGCGTAACAGAAATCACTGACGTTCAGGAATTAAGAATAAAAGAGAGTGATCGCATAGGTAATGTAGTTTCCGAACTTTCTGAAATGGGAGCCTCAATAGAGGAAAAGAAAGACGGAATGGTAATTTCCGGAGGGAAGAGATTGGTAGGTAGTTCGGTTAATAGTTTTGGTGACCACCGTATGGCCATGGCATTAACTATTGCCGGACTGATTGCTGATGGCGAGACTATCGTAAACGATGTTGCCTGTATTGATACTTCCTTCCCTCACTTTATGGATACTCTGGATAGAATGGTAGAAGAGGCGTAGTGAAAATTTGGTGAAGAAGAGAACCGTTATTGCTATTGATGGGCCTGCAGGGGCAGGAAAATCCTCAATTGCCAAAATTCTCAGTAGAAAATTGGGTTATAATTACATTGATACCGGCGCTATGTATAGAGCAATCAGTTGGAAGGCATTTAGAGAAAAGATAGATTTAAAGGCTACACAAGAATTAATTAAGATGGTAAGAGATACCAGAATCGAGTTAAAGAATAGAGGTGGAATGGTGAGGGTCTATTTAGACGGAAAAGATGTCACCAATAGGATAAGAAGCAAGAGATTGGCCGAAGGTGCCAGTATCTTAGGCACGATTCCTGAGGTGAGGGAGCAGCTTGTGAAAATTCAGAGGAGATTGGCCTCTTCGGGTGGAATTGTAGTGGAAGGCAGGGATATAGGCACCGTAGTCTTTCCCAAGGCAGATTATAAATTCTACCTGGATGCATCCATTAAAGAGAGGGCTTTGAGGAGGTATAGAGAACTGAAAGCGAAAGGGGAGGAAGTGGAGCTGGCTGAAGTGGAAAAGGCGATTCGCTCTCGCGACAGAAGGGACCGCACCAGAGGAGTGGCTCCCTTGAAGATAGCTTCTGATGCTGTAGTCATAGATTCCACAGATATGAGTAAGAAAGAGGTAGTAGATTTCATTCTAAAGAAAATTCAAAAGAACTAGAACCCTAATTAAAAGATAGTTTGTACATCACTAAGGAATTTCTTAACGTAGAAAGGTTTGGAGTCCCCGATTTCATCGGAGGACTCCAGAGGACAAACTATCTTTCAAATTGAGTAAGGGATAATATGCTATATATTTTAGGTTATTGGCTGGTCTGGCTGACGGCCAAACTCCTGTTCCGTTTTCGAGTTGAAGGAGAGAGAAATCTTCCCAAAGGAGGAACTATCATTGCTCCCAACCACGTAAGTTATTGGGACCCTCCTCTGGTGGGGGCGTCGGTTAGTGGATACGAGGTCTACTTTATGGCAAAAAAAGAACTTTTCCGGTTTCCGATTTTTGGAATGGTCCTTAAGATGATACATACTTTTCCTATAGACAGAGAAAAGCAGGACATATCTGCGTTCAGAACGGCACTTAGACTTTTGAGTGGAGGCAAGACTTTGGTGGTCTTCCCTGAAGGTGGTCGGGGAAAAGAAAGACGCTTGAAACCTCCTCTCCCCGGGGTTGCCTGGCTAGCACACAAGACCAAGTTACCCGTCGTTCCGACCTTGATTGTGAATACTTACAGGGCAAAGGCCTTTCCCAAGGTGACTGTTCGTTTTGGGTCACCTATATATTTCGAACAGGACCAAAGTGGGGAAGATGAAAAATTTCGCTACCACAATTTCGCCCGCAAAGTAATGGAAGGAATAATAAGGCTAGACCGAGAAAAACAGTATAGAGTTTAGAAATTAGACATTAGAAATTAGAAATTTGAAATTTGAAATCTGAAATTTGAGATTGGATTGTAAGGAGATGCGACTTATTTTTGCTAAGAAGCTTGGGTTTTGTTCGGGAGTTAGGAGTGCCATTTCCTTGGCTCAAAGTATACTGAAAATCAAAAATCAAAAACCGAAAAAGTATAATAAGAAAGAGAATGACGCTCGTCCGGTGTATACACTCGGGCCCTTAATTCACAATCCTCAGGAAGTCGCACGTCTTGAGAGGTTGGGAATAAGAGTTATTGCCAGTTTAAACCAAGTTAAGACGGGAACTCTCATCGCGCCCTCTCATGGATTACCTCAATCCATCTTGAAGAAAATAGAGAAAATGCAACTTAAATTGATAGATGCCACCTGTCCATTCGTTAAACGGGCTCAATTATTGGCAAAAAATGCACATGAGAAAGGTTACCATGTAGTAATTGTTGGGCAGAAATCCCATCCTGAAGTAATTTCCTTATTTTCTTTTGCCAACGGCAAAGCTTCTGTGGTGGAAACTCCTCGAGATGTGGAAAAGATCAAAACAAACAAGAGAATAGGAGTCATCAGCCAAACTACACAGTCGGTGGAAAACTTCGAGAAGATTGTGAGAAAATTAAAGATAAGGAATAAGGCGCCCAAAATTTATAACACTATTTGCAAAGAGACTTCTGAGCGTCAGAAGGAGGCAAAAGGATTGGCGGAAAAGTCGGGCATCATGATTGTGATTGGCGGCAAAAATAGTGCCAATACAACTCGACTTTACAGCATCTGTAAGAAAGTTACCAATGCTTACCATGTGGAATCGCCAGAGGAATTGAGACCAGATTGGTTTAGCAAAAGAGGAGTGGTAGGAATAACTGCAGGCACTTCCACCCCTGATTGGGTAATTAGAGACGTGATTAAGAAGTTACGCAGAAATAAGCCGCGTTAGAAAAGTCTTTTGTAGTGTAGGGCTTTATGCCCGTAATTTGGAATTTGAAATTGGAAATTTGCAATTTGGTTGTAAAGGGCAACTAATGGATACACAAAAAGAGAAAAATTCCCATAATTCCAAATCTGACTCCAAGATGGAGGAGTTATTAAAAAATCTTGACGAAATCAGGGAAGGGAAGGTCATTACAGGAAAGGTTGTCCAGATAGAGGGTGAAACTGTATTGGTCGATATTGGACTGAAGACTGAGGGAGTTCTCAAGAAAGAAGAGGTAACTGCTCCTTCTGGGAGATTAGATGTAAAAGTTGGCGATAAAATCGAAGTCTTTCTGGAAAAGAGAGAAGACGCCTTCGGACGACCTCTTATCTCTTTTAAGAAGGCCGAAATGGTAAGGACCTGGGATAGAGTTCGCGATGCTTACGCCACGCAAAAGGAAGTCCTCGGTAAAATAGTCAAGAAGGTTAAAGGGGGTATGATGGTGGATCTGGGAGGCCCTGTTTCCCTTCCGGAAGAGTGGAAAGGCCTTGCCGAGGCATTCATGCCTGGCTCTCAAGTTGGTTATCCTCCGGTAAAGGACCTTGATGGTCTTATTGGCCGGGTGGTACCTTTAAGAATAATCGAGTTCAAGCCGAAGAAGAATGTCGTTGTCTCCTGGAGATTAGTAATTGAGGACGAAGTAAAGAAAAAGAGGGAAGAACTCTTGAACAAAATAGATGTAGGGGTTGTATTAAGAGGTACTGTAAAGAATATCACGAAATTTGGCGCATTCATTGACCTGGGTGGGATAGATGGTCTCCTCCGCATAGGCGATATAAGCTGGGGTCGCCTGGAAAAGGTAGAGGATGCTCTAAAGGTTGGCGAACAGTTGGACGTCAAGGTTCTCGCTTTCAGCCGAGAGAAAGAGCAGATTTCATTAGGATTAAAACAATTAGAGCCTAATCCTTGGGAAAATATTCGAGAGAAATACCCTGTTGATTCAACTCCCATTGGAAAAGTAACAGGAATTCTTCCTTACGGTGCCTTTGTGGAACTGGAACCCGGGATAGAAGGATTGATTCATGTCTCCGAGATGTCCTGGGCAGAGAAAATAAAGCATCCCCGCGAAGTCTTAAAGATAGGAGATGTGGTCAAAGTTAGGGTACTAAGTATAGATGAAAGAAACAGGAAATTATCTCTTGGACTGAAACAGATACAGCCCAATCCCTGGGCTCAGGCAAAAGAGAAGTATCCGCCCGGGACAAGACTTACCGGAACTGTTACGCATCTGGCACCTTTTGGTGCTTTTGTTAAATTAGAAGAGGGAATCGAAGGGATGATTCATGCTTCAGATATTTCCTGGACAAAGAGACTGAAACCCCCTGGACAGGTGCTAAAAGAGGGCGATCAAGTTGAAACAGTAGTCCTCGATATAGATGTTGAGGCTCAAAAAATATCCCTGGGATTGAAACAGAAATCGAAGAACCCATATGAGAAGTACTTAGTGGGGAGCAATGTTCAGGGGAAAGTTGTCCATCTCACCAATTTTGGAGCTTTTGTGGAATTGGAACCAGGCATCGAAGGGCTGATTCATATTTCGCAGGTTGCCAAGGCGAGGGTTAAAGATATAAAAGATGTTTTGAAGGTTGGGGATAAAGTTTGGGCGAAGATTACCAAAGCCGATCCCCAACAGATGATAATCGATTTGAGCATTAAAGAGTATATCAGGGCGCAGGAAAGAGCTGAAATAGAAAAGTATATTGAACAGGAAATTCCTAAGACTACTCTGGGTGAAATAATCAGTGAGAAATTGAACAATTCAGAAAATGAAGAATAACTTGAAGAAAAAACTTCCTTTCTTTGTTTGCCTTTCGTTCTCCCTCCTGTTTTTGGGAAATTCTCTGTCCTATTCGGAACTCTCTTTTGGTAAGAACAAGGTAATCGTTGACCAACACGCCTGGCATATTGCAGAGACAGAGCATTTCGAAATCTACCATTATCCTGAAGAGGGACATTTGATTCCCAAAGTAAGTAAGCTTTTGGAGGAAGCTTACGAAAAGGTTACTGCTGACTTGAATTTTAGTATAGAAAAGAAAACACCTTTCTTCTTATACTTAACACATAACCACTTTGAGCAGAATAACATTGCCGATACTGGCGAGGGCGTTGGCGGTTTCTCCGAGCCGTATAAGAACAGATTTGTCATTCCCATAACAGGTTCGGATAAAGATTTGGAACATGTAATTACTCATGAGTTCACCCATATTGCGGTTTTCAATATCTGGTATTCCGGGTTCTGGAAGTCGGCCAGTCTGATGAGATTTATCTTCTATCCTTTGTGGCTAATTGAAGGACTGTCAGAGTATGAAAGCACAGAATGGGAAACTTATGACCGTATGTTGTTAAGGGATGTTGCTGTTTCCGACAAGGTAATTCCTCTCGATAAGTTACATAGTTTTAATCATTTGAGAATGCACCAGGTCTCTTTGGCCTATCAAGAAGGGCACAGTGCAATCAGTTTCTTGGCGGAAGAGTACGGGGAAGATAAACTTGCCAATTTGGTCAAGAATCTTCAGGAGAGTCTGGACATAAATGGTGTTTTTGCGCGCACGCTCGGCACTGACTTATATGGCTTTGGCAAAAAATGGCAGAAATATATGAAGGAAAAGTATCAACAAGAAGCAGAAGGGAAGGAAGAAGCTGAACTTTATGGGAAGAAACTTACAGAGAATGCCGAATTTAATTCCAATCCAGTCCTTTCTCCTGATGGAAAGACAATAGCTTTCATATCTAGCCGAAATGGTTATGGCGACCTCTTTGTGATGAACGTTGATGGAACGAGCCAAAAATCGATTCTCCATTCGCAGATTGGTAGAAGCGTGGATGTTATTCACTCAGAAGGACATGCCCTTTCCTGGTCACCAGATGGAGAAAAAATTGCCTTTGTAGGAGAGAAAAAACAAAAGGATTATCTTTACATAATTAATCTTGAAAAATCTAAGATGAACAGGCTTCGTCTGCCCATAGAAGTTCTCAAATCTCCCTGTTTTTCGCACAAAGGGGATGAGGTCGTTTTTGTGGGGATGGAAGGAGGGATAAACAACCTCTACCTGATGGATGCGAATGGAAAGAACTTGAGGAAGTTGACCAGCGACGAGTTCGATGAGGATTATCCTATATTTTCTCCCGATGATGAGAATATTGTCTATGTTTCTGAAAGAGAAAAACAGAAAGACCTCTTTCTTTTAAATCTGGAAACTTCTGCTGTTACGCGATTAACTTCCACTTCAAATGATGAGATAGACCCATCCTGGTCCCCTGATGGCGAGAGTATTATCTACAGTGGCGATTATGGAGGGATTTATAATATTTACCGGATGGACCTGAGTTATTTTTCCAAAGATATTCAAGAGGATAATCTCGAATCAGACATTTTTCAATTAACCGATGTCAAAGTAGGGGTTTTTACTCCAGAGATATCGCCAGATGGAAAGTATCTACTTTTTGCCTCTTATCGGGATGGAGAGATGAACATCCACTATGGAGAATTTCCTCAAGAAGAAGTCTTTCTAAAAAAATTGAGAGGGGAAGAGGAGAAACGTGAAATATCCATTGCTCAATTACCTGCCGAGCCCGCGGGACCCATCGTAAGCTCCTATCCGTCTCCAGTCACTGGGATTCGTCCCTATAGATTCAAGGCATCGACAGATCTCATCTTTCCTTTCCTTTTCTACTCCACAACTGAAGGTTTGTATACTGCCGGATACTGGCAGGCAAGCGATATGCTGGGAAACCATGGGATGAATGTTTATGCAGAGTATGCTTCCGAGTATGACTGGCTAACCTATCAAGCAGGCTATTTTTATCAAGGGTGGCGACCTTCTTTAGGCTTTTTCGCCTATGGAAAGATAAGACGTAAATCTGAGAATGGGGATAACAGTATAGTCCGTACCAGTGAATTTGGTGAAGAAATGGCGGTTGCTTATCCTTTCGACCGTTTCCGGCGAATAGAGTTGGGGCTTATTACCGAAAAGAAGCGAGAGTGGAATGGAGATACTACCGATACCCGAGAGAATGGCGTTGTTCTTTCTCTAATAAGAGATACGACAGAGGGAAAGATTCTCGACATAATGAGCGGTAGCCGGGCCAATTTTACCGTCTATCAAGCCTTTAAAGGGCTCGGCGGAAACTTTGATTATACAGACTATGTCCTCGATGCAAGGAAATATTTCACATTATCTGAACGGAACATCTTAGCACTTAGATTCATGGGAGCATTGAGTCAGGGAAGGGATAGAGAAGAGTTCTCTTTAGGCGGAGAGACAAAGTTGCGCGGTCTTTCTAAAGACGCTTTCTCAGGGAGCAGGTTAGCCCTGATTAACGCTGAGTGGAGGTTTATGGTCTTTCCAGAGATAAATTGGAGGCTAATGCTTCTGTGGCCGGAGATATATCTGAAGAGCCTGCAATTTGCTCTTTTCACCGACTCAGGAGCAGCCTGGAATGAGCCTGAAGAGATAAGAACAGTTTCGGATATAAAAAATACAATTGGAATAGGATTAAGAATAAACACTTTCCTCGTCCAGATGTTTCCTTTTACACTAAGGTTAGATTATGGTTGGCGAACAGACAAATTCACTGGGAAGTTCTATTTTTCTCTGGGACCAACTTTCTGAGTGGATGGTAGCCGCAAACTTCAGTTTGCGTTCCTCTGGGGTGGTACTATCCTCTTCAAAGGTTTTTGGGACTTCTTTTAGGTATTCGCCAGTTGCAGTTGACAGCGGTTAAAAAATTTAGTATAAATATAGAAATTCCGGATGGTGAAAAATGAATTCTTTAATAGTAGCTATTTTTGCCGTTCTGCTTCTGGGCTGGGGATTTAAATTCTACGGAAAAATTATGGAGAAGCTCTGGGATGTTAACCCCGACAGAAAGACCCCAGCACTGGAAATGACAGACGGAGTAGACTATATACCGGCAAAGCATTGGACAATTCTCTTCGGACACCATTTTGCTAGTATTGCCGGGGCAGGACCAATTATCGGGCCGGTGATTGCAATAGCTATTTGGGGCTGGTTTCCAGCTCTCCTCTGGATACTAATAGGTTCCATATTTATGGGCGGGGTTCATGACTTTTCCTGTCTGATGGGCTCTATAAGGAATAAGGGCAAGTCAATTAGCGACCTTGCCGATTCCACAATGGGTCATCGGGCAAAAATGCTATTTGGTACTTTCCTGTGGTTAAGCCTCGTTCTGGTGGTGGCAGTATTTGCCGCTGTTACCAGCACAACTTTGGTCAACGAGCCGAGGATAGTAATACCTACCTTTGGCCTGATTTTGGTTGCCATTCTTACCGGACTGCTGATTTACAAATGGAAAGTAAACCGGGTAGTGGCAACGGTTATAGGTCTGACTTTACTGGGAAGCCTTCTGGTTCTGGGCTACTATTATCCTATATCTCTTCGGTTAAAGGCCAGCACAGAAATCTGGATAGCTGTATTATTGGTCTACTCGTTTATTGCTTCTATA
>CAZJWT010000044.1:0-2679 GCA_964550005.1 uncultured Clostridia bacterium
TCCCCGCCAAAATAATTAACAAGAAAACTAAAACATAGCCCTACTAAATTGCAAAGAATAACATCAAGATGAAATAATTGCATTGTTAGAATTAAAATTGACATTTTTACTCCAAAAGCTACGATACAAGTTAAATTGTATTTCAATAATTTTGTAAAATATGAAGATGTCCCCTTCCTGTCCTTCCATACCCAGTAATAAGAGAGATTAAAGTTATTGAACATAGCAAATTCAAAAGAAATTGTCGGTGCAATAAAATATATTAGCAAAACTGTTTGAAATACATATCTAGATAAAATAAATAGCACAGCTGTATCTATAATTGTGCCTGAGATACCAGTTAACCAAAATTTCAAAAATCTGGGGAATTTAGTCAAATAAAGAGAGGTTTTTTTAATTGCCATCTTTTTACTTTAAATCTTCTGATACATATTAATGCCAGCTTGAGGCTGAGGCCCAATATCCCTTCTTAAAGCTTTTGATCTTTCCCTGTTTTAACTTCCTGAGATAGGGGACCAGTGTCCTGGCCAGGACACTAAACAGGATCCCAAGTAACTTCAGCGCTACCTCCATGCGCAGGTCTCCTTGGCTTGAAAATCAAATTTCTTCATAAAGCATTTCCTTGGAAGTTCTTATCTCTAATAATGGATGGCTTTTCTTAAGATTTACACCATACTGTAGAATCGCAGGCTTTATAAATACTTACCAATTTCAAAGGTTAAAGTCAAGAGTTCTTTAAAAATCTCTGGAAAAGCGTCCCCAAGATATCCTTCCTTTCGGAAGGACTCCAGACCCTACGCGACCACTGATTCTCCCTCACCCTGGCCGTGGCCCAGAATGGGCAGGCAGCACGGGCAGGCTTTATCCTCTCCCCTAAGGGGAGAGGAAATAGTTGCGCCTATGCGGTCTGCATCCCGATTGAAAATCGGGAAAATTGTGCCTACAAGTTCGCACGGTTGAAACCGTGCCTACAAAATCTATTTCTTGAGGAGGTTTATGGTGGTGGTGATATGGTGGAGGGCTGAACCCTTTTTGTACTGAGAGGTGGTTGTTATAGAAGGCTGTCTTCGACCAGTTTGCGCTGCCGATGAGGATTTCTGGCTTTTGGGAAGCGGTGGCAAGATTCGAAGAGGTTGGTAATTGAATAAGAAAAGAGAGAACGAAAATATAGATGAAGATATGTCTTCTCATTTTTCTCCTTTCTCTTCTTCTTTAAAAAACTCTTGCTGTTCTGGTAGGATGGTTTTCCGAAGTAACTCCTTTGTTCTCTCCCCCATTTCCACAATATTGGCTAGGAAACTTTTCATTTGGAGAGCATTTCTCGCCGCTGCACCTGCGTGGCAGTTATTGAAAAATACATACCCTTTCTGAACCTTCTGATGAATCCTTTTGATGGGGTCAACGAAATCTTTCAGTTCCTTATCGGAATAGAGGTAATTATATCTTTCTGAAGTTGGCACATTGAACCAGTTTTGGTTTCTTCCATGTAGCCGCAAATATCCTATGCTCGATGTAATTTCTTCAACGAAAGGCATTAGTCTGGGTAATTTTGGTTCATCTACTATGCAATAGGCAAGACCATTCTCTCTAAGGAAAGCGAATGTTTCGGGCTTTGCCCAGGCGCGGTTTCTGAATTCAATTACCGCAGGCACATTGCCCAGCCACTCCTTACATTGAAGAATGTAGTCCTTGCTTTCGGAACGGGTATAGAAAAAGAGAGGGAACTGCAAAAGAATTGCCCCGAGCTTATTAGTCTCCATTAAGGGCTTCATTGAATATAGAAATTTCTCGAATGTCTCCTTGACCTCGCTCAATTCCGGTTTCTTTTCAAGCCTGCTATCAAAAGGGTCGTGCGTCATACCCCTAAACCCTTTTACTACGAAATCGAAATTCTCGGTCGTTTTCTTTACCAATCCCTCTATTGTTTTCAAGCCCGGGAGTGTATAGTATGTGAAATTTATCTCCACAGTATCGAACCCAAGCTCTTGCTCATAATACTTGAGGGCGTCCCTGGGTTGAATATTCTTGGGATAAACTACGCCTCGCCAATCCGGAAAAGAGAATCCACTCGTCCCAATTTTTATCAATTTGCTTAAGAACCTCCGGCTTCAAAGACTATTAGTCATACTTCCTCCGGATTCTTCCCAATCTGGACAATTTTATGCCTTGATTTTTCTCCCTTGAGTATTTTTATCTGGTTCTTTTTAACCTTAAATTCTTCGGAAAACAATTCAATCAAAAGTCTATTTGCTTTTCCCCTTTCAGGTGGTGCGGTCAGATGAACCTTCCAGCAGTCTCCTTCCTTCTTGATTTCATTCTTTCTGGCTTTGGGAATAACTTTAACATTTAAAACCATTACATAAACCTTACTTTCCATTTTCCAGGGTGATAAAATAAAAAATGGGCCCACCCCGATATGAATCGTGGGACTCTCCCGATATGTATCGGGATGCTCTAACCGGATGCATTATTTCACTTGGCGAAATCGTAAATTCAAAGCATCTGGAATCCCCCGATGAAATCGGGGACCTCCCTTTCGGGAGGATTCCAGCTTGATGGATTATTTGAAATAAAAAATGGGCCCACTAGGATTCGAACCTAGGACTCCCTGATTATGAGTCAGGTGCTCTAACCAGCTGAGCTATGGGCCCAATTTTGCTTTTATCAAATTCTCGATAT
>CAZJWT010000044.1:2779-9994 GCA_964550005.1 uncultured Clostridia bacterium
GGAACCTTGGACTCTCCCGATATGTATCGGGATGCTCTAACCAGCTGAGCTATGGGCCCAATTTTGCTTTTATCAAATTCTCGATATATATTCTACTCTTTTGACTCTTAATTCTTCTCTCTTCTCGTATCGCTTCTGATCTTAGCTTATATTCTTTCTTGTAAACCAAAACTAAAGGGTTTTTGCCTTTCGTTGAAATTGAATGACCTCTGTTGTGTCTATTTATTCTTTTTTCTAAATTCGATGTGCTGCCTACATAGTAACTTCCATCTTTGAGACTTCTTAAGATATATACGTAAAACATTAGGAACCTTGGACTCTCCCGATATGTATCGGGATGCTCTAACCAGCTGAGCTATGGACCCAATTTTGCTTTTCGAGTATGCCTATATTTATTATATTAGTGAAACAGTAGAACGTCAAGAAAATTTTATTTTCCTTTCTTCTCTGAGAGCAAGCAGCCAAATTTCGCAGCAATCATAATTAGTCCTTGATTAAATGAAAATTTTTGGCTCTTTGAGTCTCACAGCAATCAGTGTTTCCGTGGCAGTCACGCCTGGAATTGCTCTTATCTTATTAACCACAACTGAGGCAAGTTCGTCTATGTCCTCTGCCTGCACAGTAATTACAAGGTCCCACCGGCCAAAAACCGCAATAACGTTCTGCACTCCGCTTATCTGCATTAATGCTTGCATAACGGCTTCCTCGTGTCCTGACAATAAATGGATAAAGACCAATGCGGAGACCATTCTGTTTCCTCCTTGCTTCTGGAAATTGGTTTCTCTTAATCTCTCAGCATCAGCGAGCACTGATGGAGAGCTTCGCTCTGCTGCTACCTCCTGCATCCCGATTTTCAATCGGGAAAATTGTGCCTACAAATGATACATTCAATTGCGGATTGGATGAATCGAACCCTTACAACTTCAGGTCGGCGAAATATTTGACCTGGCAAGCATGCTCAATAGAACATATTGTAACAAAAGCTTCCTCGACAATCTTTCCGATGGCAATGGGTCCGTGTTCTTTTATTATGGCACCTTTATGGTCTTTGAGGGCATTAGCCGCATTTTGAGCAAGTTCTCTCGACCCTACTCCTCCTGTTATGATAGGAATTTCGTGCAGGAAGTATTTGCTTTCACAGTCGGTCGGGACTAAGAGATTTGCAGAGGAAATCATCGATTGGATTATGGCAAATGGAGAATGGGCGTGGATTACGGCTAATGCTGAAGTCTCTTTATAAATATGCCTGTGGACTATGGTTTCTGAGGAAGCTATGGTGTCGAAACTACTGGGTTTATCCAGGTCTAACTCCACGACCATATTCTCATCGATCTCGTCGAGCATGCTGCCACTTCTGGTAATTATGAGTTTGTTTCCCACTCTCACACTTATGTTGCCGAAATGGGAATGGGTTAATCCACATTGGACCATTTTCTTGCCGAATTTGCTAATTTCTCTCCACATTGTGGCTCCTTTAGAAGACTAATTGTGGTCGGATACTGAACCCTCCCTTTCGGGAGGACTCCAAACATTTTGTTGGGCGACCGGAAAGGTCACCCCTACTTTCGGGAGCGAGGAACGGGCTCAATGAATTGAGCCCCTACAAAGGAAGCAAAGCTTCGCTTTGCCACTACATTTGAATGTTGAGTTGTTCCAGTTTCTCCTTTGTGGGAATCCCTTCGCTATCCCATCCCCGGAAACGGTAGTATTCCAGGAGAGAAGCTATAAACTCGTCTTTGTTGATATTCCTTCCTTCCACTCCTCCGTCTTCCTGAAAAAACCTTTCCGGAAGGGCATCGTCTTTATTACTGAAATTCTCTTTGAGGTTGAACAATCTTTCCATATTCCAGATCCTTTCTCCTATCTCAAGCAGTCTTTCCGATACAAAATCTACTCCGGTTACCGCACTTAAGATATTTGCCCACTCTTCCTCTCCTACACTGAAAAGTGCAAACTTACAAACTACCAAGGAATCGACCGCGGTGAAGAGATTTTGAATAACCTGCACAAGACCAGACTTTCCTGAGAAAGTGAGCCTATTTACCAGTTTGGGCTTGCCGAAAATTTCCGGACCAATCATATACGCTCTAAGGTGGCATCCTCCTCTATTAGAAGTGGCATATCCTAAAGCCAATCCCAAAACTCCCCTGGGGTCATAGCCAGGCAATTCGAGACCCTTAACCTGCATGCTTTTGTCCGGTTTCTTATGAGCTTCAGCATATCTCATCGAACCTTCAGATAATTCCTGGCCGATGTCTTTTCTTTCCCCGATTAGTTCGACTAATTTTAGTAGTTCTTCATCTGTGAGTTGTTCTTCAGTGAGTTCCATATGGCAGGCAATTGTGCTCCCAGCAGTAATGGTATCCATACCGTATTCATTGCAGAGTCTATTTGCCTTCATAATTGTCTGAATGTTGGAAATCCTACAGGACGAACCGAACATGCTTATAGTCTCATATTCGGGTATTTCCGTTTCGGTATTTCTATCTACACGCTTGCAGGCTATGGGGCAGGCATAGCAAGGAGTCTTTCTTATGGGAAATGTGGAATTTATCTTTTCTCCAGAGATTTCCTCTGCAAAATCGAACCGAGAGAATCTGAAATTCCCGGTGGGAAGAATCTTCATATAGTTTATCAGGTTGACAAGAACTGCTGTTCCGTATTCGCTAAGACCTTTTGAAGATACGGGGCTAGCTATAAGAAGCCTGGTTATATCCTGAAAATACTTCTTATATCTATCCTTGTCAAAGAGCGATACTTTCTTTTTCCCCTTTACTACAATTGCTTTTAAATTCTTGTTGCCCATCACCGCTCCCAAACCGCCACGACCGCAGGTATGGGTATAATCGTTCATTATGCTGGCAAACCTTACTCCCTTTTCTCCCGCCTTTCCTATACAGGCAACTTTCCCAAATCTTGATAATTCCCGGGTGACTTCCCTGGTATTCTTTCCCCATAGATGCTTTGCCTCTCTTATGGAGATTTTACCATTATGAATTTCTATGTAAACTGGCTCTTCTGCTTTTCCAGATATTATTAAGCCATCGAATCCAGCAAACTTTAGCTCAGGACCAAAGGTTCCGCCACTGTTAGAATCGAATATGGTGCCGGTCAGTGGAGATTTAGATACAGTGGCAAATCGTCCGGAAGTGGGACAGGTAGTTCCCGTGAGGGGTCCGGCAGCAAAGACGAGGATATTTTCCGAAGAGAGTGGGTTGACACCTGGCTTAACTAAATCGTAGACGAATTTCACTCCCAGGCCGCGCCCTCCCAAATAGTCTGTGAGGAATTCTTCGTTTAATGGAATATCCTCCACTTTCCTTTCAGTTAAATTCACTTGTGCCATTTTCCCATTCCAGCCGAACATCTTAGCCTCCAGCAATTATGGGGAAGAGGCAAAGGGTGTCTCCGTCTTGAAGCAGAGTCTCTTTTCCCCGAGTATACTCATTGAGGATGACCAGAAGAGGCTCATCGAGGGGAATCCCTACCCTGGGAAGTAGATCTCTTACCCTGGAACCTTCCTTGATATCTATCTCCAGATGGTCTTTCTCGGAAAACTTACGAATACTAGCAAATAGTTTTACATTTACTTTCAAGGGGGATTCCAAGTTGTGGGTCAAACTTTCGTTTGACACTCCAATAGTGTTAAAGCTGGCTCAAAAATGACTCTGACCCCTTTTTTATTAGAAGAGGCAGTAGGGGGTCGGGCAACCGCCGGCGTATTCCGAGTCCACACTCACGTATCCAGATGATTCTTCACTTAACTCTTCCGGGACAGAACCGAGATAAAAGACCTGCTGGGGCTTGCTTCCATACCGATAGACGGTGACCCCTTTGCACCCCAGTTTATGGGCGAGCTTGTAAACTTCTTCCACTTCTTCTACTGTGGCTTCGTACGGGAGATTGACTGTTTTCGATACAGCATTGTCTGTATACTTCTGGAAAGCTGCCTGCATTCTTACATGCCATTCTGGCGAGATATCGAAAGCTGTTAAGAATATCTTTCTTACGTATGCGGGAATCTTCTTTATAGTTTGTATAGAACCTTTCTTTGCTATCTCCGCGAGTAATCTTTTATTGTAAAATCCTTTACCCATGGCTAATTCTTCAAACAGACTATTGGTCTCCAGAAATTGTGTGCCTTCCAGTATTCTCCGGACATAAGATATAGCAAATAGAGGCTCTATGCCACTGGAACAACCCGCAATAGTACTTATTGTCCCTGTAGGGGCAATTGTGGTTAAAGAGGCATTTCGCACCTTTGTTTTTCTCTTATCCCAGACACTTCGTTTAAAATTTGGAAAGACCCCCCTAAACTCCGCCAGCTTTCTCGATTTTTCTCTTGCTTCTTTCGCTATAAATTTCATAACCTTCTCAGCAACACGGATTCCTTCCTGAGAATCATAGGGAATGCCAAGTTTAATGAGCATTTCGGCAAATCCCATAACCCCCAGGCCAATCTTCCTGTTACTCTTTGTTATTCTCTCTATCTGGGGAAGGGGATATTTATTAACATCTATAACGTTATCCAGAAAATGGACAGCTGTTCTTACCACGCTACCTAATTTTTGCCAGTTTATCTTCTTTTTCTCTACCATCCTTGATAAATTTATCGAGCCTAAAACGCACGACTCGTATGGCAATAATGGCTGTTCTCCACAGTTCGCAACCACGATTCCACCAGCAATATAGGACGTAGACACAGGCTCAGTCAAATTATAGACCACTTCCTTCCCATAGCGCTCAATAGACTTTACTTTATCATAGAAGTTGTCGGAATAGAAATTTTTGTTTCTCAATATATCTATCTTTTCAACAAATTTATCTCCAATGAAGCCAATGAAATTTAAGAAATTTAAGATGTTCTGCTTAGAAATTTGAAGCTCGAAAAATATTCCACTCGTGAAATAATTTCTTCTTTCTCCATGAATGGTAGTATAACCAAACTTTTTCTGAGGCGGTCTTTTCCTATCGTAGATTTTACTCTTGACTCCAAAATTTAGAAGTAAAAGCTGAACTTCCTTTAAGAGCCTCTTCGAATTCGAGCATAATCTAATATAGACAGTACCATTTGCCTTCTGGATGTTTATTGTTCCGTCAGAACTAAATAAACCCTGCAGAAATCCAGTAATCGCTTCCTTTGGAGCAGTAAAGATACTTTCGGGAACTGCCTTATTAATAGCTTTAAGCGATTTAGCACCCAGAAGTTTAAAGAATTCGATGAACCCTTTACCATGGTAGGATAAATGATAGGAGTTATTCCCTCGGTTAATTTCTTCAATTTCCTTCCTATACCATTTATTTAAAATGGGCTTCAGATAGTTTAAAACTGCTCGGTCCTTTTCTCCGAAAGTAAAACCAACACGGCAATTCTTATCCCCACTCCTCAACCAACCATCGCCTATTAGCCAACCAAGGACTTGCCCTAATTCCTTACTCCACATAGAAGGCAAATTTAATTTGGCTCTTTTGGTAAAGCTATTTAAGTAATTGTGGTCGAGTGGCAATTTCTTGTTTTGGCTAAAACTACCAGCAGCAGATTGGATCATTACTTCATGATTGGTATTTAAATTAATTAATTTAACCCAACCTTCAGTAGTTAAGACTTTATGGTCAGCGGTAGCAAGTAGTTCATAACCAGATTTGGTTGTAAGTTTGAAAACCTCTTCTTCGCCATTTTCATAGATTTTAACTGAATTTCTCAACGCAACCCCTTCTCTCCCAAGAACTCTGTTGTCTGTTAAGACGTTAATTCCACCATTAAGCCTACCATTTTTGTAGCCTTCATAAATGTTCTCAATTCTCTCCAGACCGTTTTCGGTAGCGATTAGACACTCACCGACAATACAAGGGTTAGTGGTCTCTATTTTTCCAATATGGGGCGTGGGATTTCCTCTATTTATCTGGTCAATAAACACGAGCCCTGGATCGCCTGTCTTCCAGGCTGTTGCTATTATCAAATTAAATACATCTCTTGCCTTCAATCTTCTAGTGGGCTCTCCTGTCCTGGGATTTATTAACTCGTACTCTCTATCTTCCTCGACTAATTTCATAAACTTATCCGTGATGGCAACTGAGAGATTGAAATTGGTAAACGCTCCCTCTTTGGTTTTGGCTGTGATGAACTCAAGGATGTCAGGGTGGTCTACTCTCAATATTCCCATATTTGCTCCCCTTCTTCGGCCTCCCTGTTTGATTACATCTGTAGCCATATCGAATACGCGCATAAATGAAACGGGGCCTGAAGCAATTCCTTTAGTTGACTTAACTAAATCTCCTTTTGGTCTCAACTTGGAAAAGGAGAAGCCTGTGCCCCCACCTGACTGGTGGATTAAAGCCATATCTTTTACTGCTTCAAAGATTGATTTCATGGAATCTTCGATAGGCAGGGCAAAGCAGGCAGATAGTTGACCCATTCCGGTCCCTGCATTGATCAAAGCAGGGCTATTGGGAATGAATTCCAAATTTGACATTACCCTGTAGAATTCCCTTTCCGTTTCCTCTGTATCGAATTTTTTCCCATAGAGACGGTCAGCACTGGCTACCTCTCTTGCTACTCTCTCGAACATTTTCTTGGGAGTTTCGATTAGATTACCGGATTCATCTTTCAATAGGTATCTCTTCTCCAGAATTCTTACGGCATTCACCGGTAATTTCAATTCATCTTCTATGCCAAAGATTCCCTTGGCTTCGCGGACTTCTTTTCGCTTCTGGCGATAGAGTATGTATGCCTTTGCCACTCTGGTAAGTCTATTTTTAATCAGAACATTCTCTACAATATCCTGTATATCCTCAACTCCCGGAATCTTTCCCACAAATTTCCTGTTGACTATCTTGATAACCTGGTGGGATAGTCGTTCTGCTAAGTCCCTGTCCTTTACCCTCACTGCAAGAATTGATTTTTCAATGGCGCTGGTAATTTTATTCTGGTCAAAATCGACTATCCTGCCGTTCCTTTTACGAGTTTTCCTTACCATTCTGCCCCCTAACAGTGAAACAGAGTTGTCGCTCTTTTGCTACCACTGACTATCAACCCTGTCCCGGCTTCATCAGGAACTCCAAATCTCAAAACCTCCCTTTCGGGAGGACTCCAGAACCAAGTATTTATCGGGCGACCACAAGGGTCGCCCCTACGCGTTTGAGGATGAAGAGATAGTTTAAGGAGCTTCAATTCCGCGTCATTGCGAGGAAACGAAGCGACCGAAGCCCCGATTT
>CAZJWT010000045.1:0-9871 GCA_964550005.1 uncultured Clostridia bacterium
GGACTACAGGTTTAGCAAACCCGCCCCTTCAGCCACTTGGGTACCTCTCCGTTTAGAGGCCTGAATTAAAGACAAGATATTAATTGCCTTTGTATTTATACCAGATTTAATCGCTTTTGTCAATAATAATAAGAAACCACCGGAGGATAGTCCCCGGTGGTCAATTTAAACTCACCATTCTGCCCGATATCAAATACAAATACTCTAATTAATATTCTAAGAAATTACTCGGTCAATAGGCTTGTCCAGGACTTTACCTGGTTCCTGCCGTGCTGCTTGACCCAATATAGAGCCTTGTCTGCCCTTTCCACCATCTCCCGGGCACTTAGGCCCTTCTCATAAATAGAACTCCCGATACTTAAAGTCAGTCGGAATTTGCCATCAACTACTTGAAAGCGATAGCTCTCGAGCCCGTTCCTAATCCTTTCAGCTGTTCTAAGAGCCAATTTTTCATCTACTCCTGGCAAAATTATGGCGAATTCCTCTCCTCCGTAACGAGCAACTGTATCGATATCGCGCAGGTCGTTCTTGAGAATCTCAGCAACTTTCATCAAAGCTTTATCGCCCATGAGATGCCCGTAAGTATCGTTAAACTGCTTAAAATGGTCCAGGTCTACCATTAGAAGAGCCAAAGATGAATCTTGGCGCTCAGCTCGAGAGATTTCCTTCTCAATACATTGATAAAAGAACCAATGTACATAAAGGCCGGTTAAACCATCTATAATTACCTGGCGATCGTAAGCAATGTTGGCAACAATAATTGCAGCCTGCCCGGCAAGCGTTTCTATTAACCCTCGGTGTTGTCGTAGATAATTTTCTCTGTCCTTTTTGCAATTTAAGAGAACCACCCCTGCATTCCGGTTCTTGTAAACCAGTGGAACGAGTAAGAAAGATGAAGGACTGGTTGGTTTCTCCTTGAACAGTGATAAATTTTCATATATTGAACTTTCCAAAGTCTGGGCTGCAGTCGCCGGACTTGTAATTTTTGATAATTCAGCGAAAACATGGCTATCCTTATCAAACCTGAGGTCCACGGGGATGTCCAGACCAAGCCCCATTCCAACTCTCAAAACCAAATCACCTGTTTTATTTTCAACGGTGAATAGGGCCCCTGACTTTGCCTCGACTGCCTCCACGAAAGCCTTAAGAATAGTGTCCAAAATTTCTCCCTTATGCTCAATATTGGTAGCACTCTTGCTGAGATTTTCCATTAGCTTCAGATTTTTATCGGACAATTCCCTCCTTTTCAGGACTTTTCTCCTATATGCAAAGAATGCTCCGGCAAGCATAGTACTAAGAAGAAGGAACAGGGCAACCTGTATGCGCATAATCGGGGTTCTCTTCTTAGAAATTACTGCAGGCAATTCCTTTGCTTCTTCTAATTTCTTTGGTTCTTCTAATTTCAGTTTAGCAATTTCTCTTTTAATTATTTCAATATCCTGAGCTATCTTAGATATCTCTGGGCTTATCAGCCTTTCTGCTTCGCGTTTCTCTTCGTCGCTTATAACTTTACTCTTTACCCGCTCGATGAGTCCGGTCTCTTCCTTAATCCTTTGTATGTAGTCTATCGCTTCGCGATTTCCTGGATTTATATCTAAAACCTTAACAAACTCATCGAGAGAAACTTCATAATTCTGCTCTTGATAATCTTTGACGGCCTGATTGAGAAGTTCCTGCTCATTTGTGACTTTACCCTTTACCTCCTCGATGCGACTGCTTTCCCTTTTAATCTTTTGTATGTAGTCTATCGCTTCGCGATTTCTCGGATTCAAATCCAAAACCTGCACAAGCTTATCCAGAGCAGCTTCATAATTCTGCTCTTGATAATCTTTGATGGCCTGATTGAGAAGTTCCTGCTCATTTGTGACTTTACCCTTTACCTCCTCGATGCGACTGCTTTCCCTTTTAATCTTTTGTATGTAGTCTATCGCTTCGCGATTTCTCGGATTCAAATCCAAAACCTGCACAAGCTTATCCAGAGCAGCTTCATAATTCTGCTCTTGATAATCTTTGATAGCCTGATTGAGAAGTTCCCCCTCGCTTCTTCTGTTAAGTCCGCTTCCTGTCATATTGACATATTTTAGAGTTGATTTATTTTTTGGATTTAACTCCACTACCTCCAGAAAATTCTTTAGATTAAACTCATAGTCTTCTGCCATATAATACTTGCGACCCTCTTCAAAATAGTGTTTTTCTCCTTCTGCCGCCAAAATTTCTAAATGGCCAGGCTGAATAGAGAGCGAGAGAAACAGCAAAATAGATAGAAAAACAATACCCATTAATTTCATTACTGTTCCCTTCTTCCAGATTCTCTTTTAGAGCTGGGTCTAACTGCGAGAAAATTCGCTATCCACAGAGGAGGCGTAGCTCCTTTCTTTGCTTTGCACTTCTTCGATCACCTTGACCAATTTCTCTTTATCCAAGAAAGGCTTATATACACAGGTGTAGGCTCCCTTCTTTAGTAAATCTGCTACAAGCCTCAGCGAAGAATATTCAATCATCATTACCACTTCTGTATTCGGCTTAATCTTTTTAACCATCTGCAGGATTTGCATACCCTCCATTCCCGCCACCCCCATACCGGCAAGCACAAGATCAAAATCAGTTTCCCGCATCATCTCAATGCCTTCATCTCCATTCTTAGCCACTAAAACACGGTACCTTCTCTCTGCCAACATATTCTTCAACGCCTCCCTATCTTCTAACCTATAATCAACTATCAAGATTAAAGGTCCCTCAAGTATGGACTCAACAGTGTCCACAAGCCTTTTCACATTGAAAGGTTTATCCACCACAGCTTCTACTTCGGATTCCAGAATCTCCGTGATTTCTTTTTTCTTCTTTACAGAATTCACCATTATTACCGCCATCGATGGGCAGAGCCTCTTCAATACTTTAAAATCACATCTGCCACTTACTCCAGGCAATTCAAAAGGTGTAATCAAAATATCAAAGTTTCGGCTCTTCACAAGCCAAAGCGCTTTATCTCCATCCTCTACCATAGTCACATTATGGCCTCTCCTCTCCAAAATTTCTGCCAGAGGTTCTATAAGGTCAATTCTATCATCCACGATCAAGATATTTCCGTTCTTCATCTCTTTCCCACTCAGTTACTTTCCCTCCATAAGAAGCCTCTTTGCTTCTTTCATCTTACTTAGTGCTGTCTTATCTTCTGGATCCAATAATAGAATTTCACTGAATTTTGCAATTGCCTCGATATACTGTTTCTGGTTTAAGTATGCCATACCCTCCTCGTGAAGGGAAGAGATAAGATAAGCCATCCTTGCCTCCCTCTCTTCACGACCTAGAACCTCCTCTTCTTCCAATTCTCCAAAAGAAAAACCAACGCTAAACTGATGCGTGTCTCCCAGAATTTTGTGAGGCGTATAAGCATAATCTAAACGTAAATTTTTAACCTTTAAGCCCAGACCAAATCTTATCCTGTCCCTTATGTCCGGGTCAAATTTGCTTCCAATTCTCACTGCAAGATAGTCTACAATCCAGCATTCAGCACCTAAACCGAAATAGATGCCCTTATTGTTCAATTTGTTAAAGTCTAAGGTTAAAATTAATGGGTTGCTGGGGAATAATTTATAAGCCAGTCCAAACTTCCAATTTAGAGGCAAACTCGCAGATTCTTTAATGAATTTCATTCTTGTTCCAATATTCTGGATATTGAGACCCAGGTCTAAATTCTCTATTCCAGTTTTGTAAAGAGCACCCAAGTCGAATGCAAAAGCATTGGCCTCTTCATCCTCGAGTCTCTCCCTGATAAATTTGAAATTCAATCCCGCTGAGAGGCTATCGGTTAGTTTTCTCCCATAGGAAAGAGCGAAAGCGAGATCATACACGCTAAACTCACCAGTGGGATTACCTGCGTCGTCACTGCCGTCAATATCCCCTCCACCTAAATAGTAAAGACTGAGAGCAAAAATCGAATTATTAAGTGGATAGCTATAACCGAAAAAATGGTATCCAATATCTTCAAACCATTTGTTATAGGTAAAACCAACTTCTGGTCGCCTTAACTGAACAAGCCCGGCTGGATTCCAATAAATTGCACTAATATCATCAGCTAATGCCACATAAGCTTCGCCCAGGGCAAGAGGCCGGGCTCCTATCCCCATCTTAAGGAAGTCTAATCCTGAGGTAGCAGCAAGGGATGGAGATTTCTGCCCAATCAAAAACGATAGTAAAAGAAGACTCAATGCTACAATCCTTTTCATTGCCGTTCTTCAATTTCTCATCTGATAACTACTATCTTCCCGGTTTGACGCTCTTTCTCGCTCTCAATGCGATAGAGATAGTAGCCGCTGGATACTTTCTCTCCCTGATCATCTTCCACATTCCATCTGGCTTCCCCGCTTTTTTCTTGTAGTGCCCTAATCGTTCTACCTTCAATGTGGAATATTTTGACCACTGCACCTGAGGGTAGGTTTGCAAATACGATCTCCCGATGACCCGCACTCGGCTTAAAAGGATTGGGATATACTTTTATAGAAGGAGCAGCCGGCGGAGAAGTCGGCTCAGGAGGAGCTTCCTCTACCTCGTAGGATACTACTAATCTGGGACGGTAAGCCTCCCACTCGAAATCGCTCGCCAGAAACCAGATTGGCTCTGATACACAGTTGTGCTCTTTCAGCAAGAACCCGAAATTAATGTATTTCCCTTCCCACCAATTCTTTAATGTCCTTGTAACATCCCAGGAGACCCATCCCGAGTTCTTGCCAATAAGAGATGTGGCACTTTCTATTGTCCAGTCGAAGTCGCCTCCTGGCGAGTTCCAATTGCCTTTTTCCTTAGCTTGATTCCAGGTGACTTCTCCGTCTCTCCAGAAACGCGTAACTCGCTGAATATATATCACTTCCTGCTCACTAAAACAGTACTCCCCTTCCAAACAAAGCTGCAGTTCTGCTGAGGAAATAGAGGCCCGGGGAGGTATGGAACTTAAATCGAATCGAAGGAGAACACGCTTGCTATCGCGATTTCCCACAGCCATATCTTCCTTTTTTCCAAAGTTCTTGTTCTCTTCACCATAATCCTTTGACATATAGCTGTCATACCCGTCCTCTGGCCCTGGCTGAATGGTCAGTTGTTTGGCATGCAAATGGTCAGAATTAGAGAGTATTGCCAGAACCAAAAATGCTAATAAAAGTACTAGCTTTGTTCTATTCCTCATAAACTGAACCATTTTCTTCCCCAAAAAAAACCGATTTCCCTATTCAGCCCTGCCGGATAGTAAAATCGGTTACTAAGAAACTCTTCGGCAGCTCGGCTAGCATTCAAGCCCCGTGGTTTTGTGTCCCCTAATTTCTCAGGGTTTACCTTTTCGGAGTTTCCAATATACTTAAAGGACTCCTCGAAGCGAAAAGCCCTAATCTCGCACCCCGTGCCTGCCCCCGTTAAAAGGATAATCAGAAAAGCTTTTATCGTTTAGATATTCTTCAATGCCGGCACAGGTCAAACAGATATAATATCCATCTACTCTTTTTACAAAATCTTTCGAAAATTTACCCGTGCATCTCTTACAATAGAAAAGTTTTCTTTTCCTGCTCTTATTCATTTCTTACCTTTTAAAAGGGCTAAAATTTAAGCCCCAGGGTGGGGGGAAAAGCACGGGACTTAGTCTAAAACCTCACCTGCAAGGAGCATAAGGTAGGTCCACCTCTACAAGACAAAATTTTATTTAATTTTACTACCAACTTCCCATTCTTACAATGGGTCGAACGAATAATTTTCTGAAATTTTTTGTCAGGAAAAGGACCCACTGAGAATGGGCATTTTGGGTAAAATAGATCGAGGACTCCTCAAGAAAGAGAGCAAAATCTCTTAATCCCTGCTAATGTAATCTCTCTTCAAACCTTCCACTACTGCCTGTGCACGGTTCTTCGCCCCAAGTTTTCTATAGATATGATTAAGGTGGTTTTTGACCGTCTTTTCACTCACGAAGAGCCGCTTCGCAATCTCTTTATTAGTCTTGCCGGAAGCCACCAACTTGAGCACTCTTACTTCTCTCTTTGTTAGATTAGCCTGTTTTGTCCCAATCAAGAAATCTGGCTTCCTCAGGCCCTTTAGTAGCTTATGCTCTATTGCAGGCGGAATTGAAACCCCTTCTCTGACTACAGAATAGATGGTCTGTACCAATTCAGTAGAAGGACGAGTCTTTATTACATAGGCAGAAGCACCTGCCTGGAATGACTCCATAATATGCGCCGTGTCCTCGTACATAGATAGCATAATAACGTAAACATTTCGGTATCTCTTCTTAATTTGGCGCGTAATCCTTATCCCATTTGGACCTGGCAAGTTGATATCCATCAGAATCACATCCGGCTTCAATCTATTTGCCAGCTGGAGGGTCTCGGCACCATCGTTCGCTTCTCCGATTATCTTGATATCTTCCTCAAGTTCCAATATCCTTCGCAGCCCTTCCCGGAAAAGTGCGTGATCGTCTGCTATCAGAACTCTAACTCTTTTCTTCGGGTCTATTTTCTGCATCTCATTCCCTGAGCGGAACCTTTACCTCTATCCTCGTCCCCCGCCCTTTTGCGCTTTCCACAGTTAAGGTCCCTCCCAAAATTTTCGCTTGCTCTTCCATCCCTTTTAGTCCGTAATTCTTCCCATATTTGCTCTGAGTTAACGCTCTCTTTAACTCAAATCCTTCCCCATCATCTTCTATAATAAGATGAAGATGCCCGTCCTTATCAGTTCTTAATCTCGTATCTACCTGTTTTGCCAGAGCGTGTTTCTTTACATTGTTCATTGCCTCCCGAATAATTCGATAGGCGCCTACCTGTGTCTTTATGGGAAGACTCTCCTCCAGTTTAAGACTTAACTTACATGCAATCCCTGTCTTTCTGCGGAACTCCTGGAAATACTGTCTCAACACGGTAGTAAAACCTGTTCTATGAAACTTCGGGAGCCGCAACTCAAATATGACTTGTCGGGTCGCCTTAATACTCTTTGCCAGCATCTTTCTTAATTCCAATAGCTCTTTCTTTACCTCTTCTGGATTATCTTCCAGAAGTCTATTACAAAGCTCAATCTTCAAAAGTGAAGTGGCCAGGGTCTGTGCTAAACCATCGTGAATCTCCTGGGCTAGTCTATTCCTCTCCTCTGTAATGGCAACTCCTCTATAAAGTTCGACCAGTTGCTCAGTCCTCTTCTCTACTTCTTTCTCCAGCTGTATTGAGCGCTCTTTCAATTTGTCCTCTAATTTCTCCCTTTCCGTAATATCGGAGATAATTGCAATGCTCCCATTAAATTTTCCCTCTCTGTCAATAAAAGGAACAGCACTAACCGAGAAGACCAGCTCTTTCCCTCCCTTTGTTTTACCTCCCAAAGTATAAGTTGATGATTTACCCTTAGACCTTTCTCTGAATTCTCTTCTTATTATCTGTTTACTCGGAACTTCAAAAAAAGAGCAAACTTCCTTCCCCAAAATCTCGTCCCTGCTATAACCCCATGCCTTACACAACCTATCATTAACAAAAGTTATCTCCAATTTCTTATTGAGAACGAGCAAACCTTCACCCATATTTTCGACCAAAATTCTACATTCCCGCTCAAGTTCTCGTAGTTGATCCGAATTTTCCACTACTTTTTCCTCTAAGGCAATCTGAAATATTTTCAGGGAATAGCTCCCCTAATAATACCTAATAATAAATAATTGTTCTTGCCTTTTAAAGATAATATTATTAAGGATTCCCCATCCTTGCAATAGGCCAAACGAATAATTTCATAAAATTTTTTGCAAAAAAAAAGACCCATTAAAAAGTGGGCCTTTTAGGTAAACACATTGAAGGAAGACTACTTAGAAAAAAAGAACAAAACTTTTAATCCCTGCTAATGTAATCTCTCTTCAATCCTTCCACCACTGCCTGTGCGCGGTTCTTCGCCCCGAGTTTTCTATAGATATGATTAAGGTGGTTTTTGACCGTCTTTTCACTCACGAAGAGCCGCTTCGCAATCTCTTTATTAGTCTTGCCGGAAGCCACCAACTTGAGCACTCTTACTTCTCTCTTTGTTAGATTAGCCTGTTTTGTCCCAATCAAGAAATCTGGCTTCCTCAGGCCCTTTAGTAGCTTATGCTCTATTGCAGGCGGAATTGAAACCCCTTCTCTGACTACAGAATAGATGGTCTGTACCAATTCAGTAGAAGGACGAGTCTTTATTACATAGGCAGAAGCACCTGCCTGGAATGACTCCATAATATGCGCCGTGTCCTCGTACATAGATAGCATAATAACGTAAACATTTCGGTATCTCTTCTTAATTTGGCGCGTAATCCTTATCCCATTTGGACCTGGCAAGTTGATATCCATCAGAATCACATCCGGCTTCAATCTATTTGCCAGCTGGAGGGTCTCGGCACCATCGTTCGCTTCTCCGATTATCTTGATATCTTCCTCAAGTTCCAATATCCTTCGCAGCCCTTCCCGGAAAAGTGCGTGATCGTCTGCTATCAGAACTCTAACTCTTTTCTTCGGGTCTATTTTCTGCATCTCATTCCCTGAGCGGAACCTTTACCTCTATCCTCGTCCCCCGCCCTTTTGCGCTTTCCACAGTTAAGGTCCCTCCCAAAATTTTCGCTTGCTCTTCCATCCCTTTTAGTCCGTAATTCTTCCCATATTTGCTCTGAGTTAACGCTCTCTTTAACTCAAATCCTTCCCCATCATCTTCTATAATAAGATGAAGATGCCCGTCCTTATCAGTTCTTAATCTCGTATCTACCTGTTTTGCCAGAGCGTGTTTCTTTACATTGTTCATTGCCTCCCGAATAATTCGATAGGCGCCTACCTGTGTCTTTATGGGAAGACTCTCCTCCAGTTTAAGACTTAACTTACATGCAATCCCTGTCTTTCTGCGGAACTCCTGGAAATACTGTCTCAACACGGTAGTAAAACCTGTTCTATGAAACTTCGGGAGCCGCAACTCAAATATGACTTGTCGGGTCGCCTTAATACTCTTTGCCAGCATCTTTCTTAATTCCAATAGCTCTTTCTTTACCTCTTCTGGATTATCTTCCAGAAGTCTATTACAAAGCTCAATCTTCAAAAGTGAAGTGGCCAGGGTCTGTGCTAAACCATCGTGAATCTCCTGGGCTAGTCTATTCCTCTCCTCTGTAATGGCAACTCCTCTATAAAGTTCGACCAGTTGCTCAGTCCTCTTCTCTACTTCTTTCTCCAGCTGTATTGAGCGCTCTTTCAATTTGTCCTCTAATTTCTCCCTTTCCGTAATATCGGAGATAATTGCAATGCTCCCATTAAATTTTCCCTCTCTGTCAATAAAAGGAACAGCACTAACCGAGAAGACCAGCTCTTTCCCTCCCTTTGTTTTACCTCCCAAAGTATAAGTTGATGATTTACCCTTAGACCTTTCTCTGAATTCTCTTCTTATTATCTGTTTACTCGGAACTTCAAAAAAAGAGCAAACTTCCTTCCCCAAAATCTCATCCCTGCTATAACCCCATGCCTTACATAACCTATCATTAACAAAAGTTATCACTATATTCTCATCGAGAACGAGCAAACCTTCACCCATATTTTCAACTAAAATTCTACATTTCCGCTCAAGTTCCCGTATCTGATCCGAATTTTCCACTACTTTTTCCTCAAGGCCCATGTCAGTCTTTTTATTTCCATTTTTGACATTTTGAAGGAATAGCTACTCCAATAATTGTTCTTCTTAATTGGGGTTAATCTTACCACAATTAATTAATAATGTCAACCAAAAATTGTCTATTTCCTCAATTTTTCCGTCGATCGCTCTCATCCTTGTAGCAGCAAAGCGTCCCGATTCATCGGGACTGTAGGGGACGGACGCAGTTTATGCCGATTTTTCGGCATGCCGTCCCTTCATTGGGCGACCA
>CAZJWT010000046.1:0-9578 GCA_964550005.1 uncultured Clostridia bacterium
TCTTCGATTTTTGGCTAAAAATTCTAATGCTCGCTTTACCAAATCCCCTCGCATTGGGAGAATGCGTAGTCTTGTTTTTTTGGCTAAAATTCCAATAGCTCCTCACAAACTATTTTTTAATTTGAAATTTTTGATTTTTGATTTGTAGTGTAGGGTTTTACGCCCGTAATTTATAGTTTGAAATTGGAAATTTGTAATTTGAAATTCATATTGTGATAAGGAGGGTATGATGGAAGGATTGGTAATTGCCATTTTTGGTGGTGCTGTGGCAGTATTTATGGCTGGAATTGGGTCGAGCATAGGTGTAGGGCTGGCTGGTTCGGCAGCAAATGGTGTCCTATCCGAGAGTCCAGAAAAATTTGGCAGGATGTTTCTACTTGTGGCACTTCCAGGAACTCAAGGATTTTATGGTTTCGTGATTGGGTTTTTGGTTATTGTCAAATTGGGCCTTCTTACCGGGCAAATTCCTGCCATTACCTTGAATCAGGGCTTGCAAATTTTTGGCGCCTGCATGCCGATTGCTTTTTCCGGGTGCATTTCGGCTATTCACCAGGGAAAGGTTTGTGCTGCTGGAATAGGGGTGGCGGCAAAACAGCCGGGAGCAGAAATGAGAGCATTAATTTATGGAGCGGTGGTGGAAACATACGCACTTCTGGGTTTGGTAGCCTCTTTCTTCCTCCTTACAGGGATTCGCCTGGGAAGTTGACCACCATTAATTTTTGATTTTTGATTTTTGATTTTTGATTTGTAGTGTAGGGCTTTATGCCCGTAAGGTTTTTGGTCTTAATTAGGATGAAGGGATAGTTTTCTGAGTCGCTCGGTCAGCTGTCATTGCGAGGAGCGGAAGCGACGAAGCCCCGATTTATCGGGACCACGCTCCTTTCAGTCGCTCGCAATGACACCTGTAACTATCCCTTCATCCTCAGAATGTAGCTGTAGAGCGAAGCTCTGCATGAATGTAGGTAGTATAGGGCTTTATGCCCGTATTTGAGGGAATGTTATGTCTCTGGAAAAAATTCTTGAAAAGATTAAAGAGGATAGCGAACAAGAAATAAGGAAGATTCTCGACGAAGCAAAATCCCGGGCTTCCCAGATAATTGAGGAAGGCAAGCGAGAAGCAGAAAAGGTGGCTGGAGAGCTCACCCGGGGAGGGGAAGAGAATGCCCGGAAGGTCAAGGAAAGAATTGTGACCTTGGCCTCTTTAGAGTCACGCAAGCGCATACTGGGGGAGAAGCAAAGAATTTTGGGACAGCTTTATCTGGAGGTAGAAAAGAGAATAAGGAATTTGAATGGTAGAGATTATCGAGAGTTGGTAAAGAAAATTATGCTGGAGAGTTGCCAGACGGGTGAGGAGTTGGTAGTTATTGGCGAAAATGATAGGAAGAGAATTGATGAGAAGTTGATTGAGAGCGTAAATGCTGAATTGGCGAAAGCTGGCAAAAAGGGTAAACTGAAGTTGTCCTCTGAGCCAGCATCTATTCCTGATGGATTTATTTTGAAATTGGGAAAGATAGAGATAAACAGTTCCTGGGGAAGTATTCTGAGGTCTTTACGGGAAAAAACAGAAGACGAGGTCATAAAGCTCCTCTTTAAATGAAAAGAGACCCCGATAAATCGGCGGCTTAGGTTAGGATATAATCAACCGAAGTCGTTGCGAGCCCCGTGGGGGCGTGGCAATCGACGAAGTCGTTACGAGGCGAAGCCGTGGCAACCTCAAGAATAAATCTATGAGATTGCTTCAGGACTTCGTCCTTCGCAATGACACTCCGTGTCAGTCAGGAAGCATAGAAGTTAGGAATAGCGAAGCGAAGCTTCGCAATTATAACGCAGAGCTTTGCTCTGCTACTCCAACTTCCGCTTTTGCGGAAGGATAAGTTGGTGAAGTTCATATGGATAGCCGTTATGCTTATGCTGTGGGAAAGATAAGGGCAAGAGAAGTAAGACTACTCGATTTTCCTAAACTGTTAAGTATTCTCGAGGCGGAAAATGTTGAACAGGCACTGAAAGGGTTGAGCGATACAGATTATGGAGAGGGGCTGGCGCTGGTTAAAGGAGAGGAGGATTTCGACTCGCATCTCTCTCGCCAGATGAAGAGCGTTCACCAGCTGATTTCTGAACTGACACACGATCCCGAGTTAACAGACTTATTCATTTTACGAAATGACTTCCATAATACAAAGGTTGCTTTTAAGAAGAAGTGCGGAGCTCCGGCGGAGGAGGAATACTACCTGGCTCCCTCCATAGTTAATCGGGAAGAGCTTGTGGAAGGAGTGGAAACTGGCAGTTTTGCCAGATTACCTCCTCTTTTGGCAGGAGCTCTCCAGAAGATAGAGAGAATCTTCATTTCTGAAAAGAATATGCAGCTAATCGACACTACTTTGGATGAGATATACCTTTCTCACTGCCTTCAGGTATCACGGCAGGCAAAGTGTGAATTTCTGGAGAAATTATTTTCAATTCAAATTGATCTTACCAATATTAGAACTTTCCTAAGACTGAAGGAGATGGTTAAAGGGAAAGACTACCTGGAGAAATGCCTGATTTCTGGTGGGATTTTAGAGAAAGAACACTTTCTAAAGTCGTTTGAAGGGTCTCTGGGGAGTTTTGTCGATAGCCTGAGATTCAAGGATTATTACGAAATAGTGAAGAGAGGGGTTGAAGACTGGGAGAAAAGTGGAAGCTTCTCTCTTTTAGAAAAGTTATTTGATGATTACTTACTAAACTTCGTCAAAGAAGCAAAGTATATAAGCTTTGGCATTGAACCGTTAATTGGCTATCTGGTGGCTAAGGAGATGGAGGTCAAGAACCTCAGGACTGTCATAGTAGGCAAGTTTAATGGGTTGTCTCCGGAAATAATCAAGGAAAGACTGAGGGAGAGTTATATCGGTAGTCGCAACCTTTAGGTGGGCTAACGATTTTGTAATGGAAGAGAAATGAAGGTAGCAATAATTGGTGAGAAAGATTTCATTTGGGGTTTTAGAGGAATGGGTTTCTCTATCTTTCCTGTTAGCGACCCCACACAGGCAGCCAGAGCACTCGATGAAATTGGCAAAGGAGGCTATTTATTGGTCTATATTATAGAAACTTTTGCTGGACCACTTTTGGAAAAGATTGACGAAGTCTCAAGAATAGCAAAAGCAGATATTACTATTATACCAGGAGTGCAAAAGAAACAGTTAGGTTTGCAGAAGTTAAGGAAGATAGCTATTAGGGCTGTGGGAGCAGATATATTTGGAGAGTCATAAGCTGTGAATCAGGGATGATAATTCTTTGGGGATAAGAGATGGTTAAAGGTAAGATTGTAAAGGTTTCGGGTCCTCTGGTGGTTGCTGAAGGACTGCCGGGAGTGAAAATGTATGAGGTGGTGCGAGTGGGGACTCCTGGGTTAATTGGTGAGGTGGTTGAGTTGAGGGAGAACAGGGTCTCTATCCAGGTATACGAAGAGACTGCCGGGTTGGGTCCGGGAGAGCCCGTTATATCTACAGGCGAGGTCCTATCAGTCGAGTTAGGTCCAGGGTTAATCTCCTCTATTTATGATGGAATTCAGAGGCCTCTCGACAAGATAAGAGAGAAGGCTGGAAACTACGTTACCAGAGGAATCCACATCCCTGGAATTGACCGGGAAAAGCGATGGAAGTTCCAACCCCTAATTAAGAAGGGAGAGAGGGTTGTCTCAGGTGACATAATCGGAGAAGTGGAGGAGACTACCCTGATAACACACAAGATAATGGTCCCGCCGGGAATTGAGGGCGAAGTCGTGGAGATTGTTGAGGGAGAATTCAGGGTGGAGGAGACAATTGCCCGGATTCGGCCTTCAAATTCTCGCTCCACAGTCTCCTTGACTATGCTTCAGAGGTGGCCTGTCCGACGCCAGAGACCTTATAAGGAGAAACTCCCTCCGGCTACCCCTCTTTCCACCGGAACGAGGGTAATTGACACCTTCTTTCCCATCGCTAAGGGTGGCACCGCCTGTATTCCCGGTCCCTTCGGAAGCGGAAAGACCGTGGTTCTTCACCAGCTGGCTAAGTGGGCAGATACAGATATCATTATTTACGTTGGCTGTGGCGAGAGGGGGAATGAGATGTGCGATGTTCTAATGGAACTGCCCAGATTAAAGGACCCTCGGACAGGGGAGCCGCTGATGAAGCGAACCGTTTTGATTGCCAATACTTCCAATATGCCAGTAGCTGCCAGGGAAGCGTCGGTTTATACCGGGGCTACAATCGGTGAGTATTTCCGTGATATGGGATATAAGGTAGCTCTTATGGCAGATTCGACTTCTCGGTGGGCAGAGGCAATGAGGGAGATGTCGGGAAGGCTGGAGGAGATGCCAGGAGAGGAAGGCTATCCTGCCTATTTGGCTGCCAGGGTAGCTGAGTTTTATGAGCGCTCTGGCAGGGTTGTTTGTGCAGGCCAGCACCAGAGGGAAGGCTCCCTTTCTATAATTGGCGCTATATCTCCCCCTGGCGGTGACCTTTCCGACCCGGTGGTTCAGGCTACTCTCCGTATGGTAAAGGTGTTCTGGAGTTTGGAAGACAAACTTGCCTATCAGCGGCACTTTCCGGCAATCAATTGGCTGAATAGTTATTCGCTCTACCTGGATAATATCGAGGAATACTTATCTAAAGAAGTGGCTAAAGACTATCTCCAGCTCCGTTCAGAGGCGATGCGTATTCTTCAGGAGGAAGCATCCCTGGAAGAGTTAGTGAGGTTGGTAGGATTAGAAGCACTCTCCCCTCAGGATAGACTAATTTTGGAGACTGCAAAGTCGATAAGGGAAGATTTCCTCCACCAGCATGCCTTCGACCCGCAGGACACTTATACAGGAGCGAGGAAGCAGTATCGAATGCTTAAAGTTATGATTAAACTTTTTTACCTCTCAAAGGAGTTATTGGAGGAGGGAGTGGAGTTCTCCGAACTTCTGAGGCTTAAAGTGAAAGAAAGGATATCCCGGATGAAATTCATCGATGAAGAAGAAGAGGAGAAATTTGACCTGATAGAAGAAGAGATGCAAAGGGAAATAGAAACAGGAAGGGGGATGAAGGGATAGTTTTCGGAGTCGCTCGGATAAATGTCATTGCGAGGCGGAGCCGTGGCCCCGATAAATCGGGGCTTCGCTCGCGGAGTTTATCCCGCACATTTATTGTGCGGGGCTTCCTCGCAATGACGCGGATTTGAAGCTCCTGAAACCATTCCTTCATCCCCGAATGTAGGTAGTGTAGGGCTTTATGCCCGTAATTTATAATGGGTAATGGGTAATTTGGAATTTGGAATTTGAAATTTGAAATTGGGGAGTTCCCATGCAAAGGGAGTATCTTACAGTTTCCAGCATTGCCGGACCTTTGATTCTCGTTGAAGATACTGTGGGAGTCAAGTACGATGAAATAGCAGAAATTAAACTTGCTACAGGTGAGGTAAGAAGAGGAAAAGTACTTGAAGTGGATGGTGGCAGGGTTCTTGTCCAGCTCTTTGAGGGCACCACAGGTCTAAATCTTGCCGAGTCTCGCGTGAGGTTTCTGGAACGGAGAGTGGAACTCCCTGTCTCCGTCGATATACTGGGAAGAATTTTTGATGGGTTGGGACGTCCGATTGATGGAGGGCCGGCCATACTTGCCGAGAGTAGAGAAGATATAAATGGTAGTCCAATTAACCCGGACGCCCGCAACTATCCCTCAGAATTTATTCAGACCGGTATTTCTGCAATAGATGGAATGAATACCTTGGTAAGGGGCCAGAAACTACCAATCTTCTCGGGCTCCGGTCTTCCGCACAATGAGCTCGCCGCGCAGATTGCCAGGCAGGCAAAGGTTATTTCTCTGGGGATAGGAGCCAATCTCGAGGAGAAGTTTGCCGTTGTCTTTGGAGCAATGGGGATTACCTTTGAAGAAGCCAATTTTTTTATTACAGATTTCAAGAAGACAGGAGCAATCGAGAGGGCAGTGCTATTCATTAATCTTGCCGATGACCCGGCAATTGAGAGGTTGGCTACTCCCCGGGTAGCTCTGACTGCTGCCGAATATTTGGCTTTTCGTAGGGATATGCATGTGGTAGTAATCTTGAGCGATATGACAAACTATTGTGACGCCCTTCGAGAAGTATCGGCTGCCAGAAAAGAGGTCCCCGGGCGGAGAGGGTATCCTGGTTATATGTATACTGATCTGGCAACAATTTATGAGAGAGCCGGAAGAATAAAAGGCAAAAAAGGGTCGATTACCCTAATGCCCATTTTAACTATGCCGGAAGATGATAAGACCCATCCCATTCCCGATTTGACAGGCTATATAACCGAGGGTCAGATAATTTTGTCCAGGGAACTCCACAGAAAGGGCATTTCACCACCAATAGATGTTCTTCCATCTCTCTCCAGGCTAAAAGAGAAGGGAATCGGAGAAGGGAAAACAAGAGAAGACCATGGGGACGTAACTTCTCAACTCTTTGCCGCCTACGCCCGGGGCAAGGAAGCAAAGGAACTGGCGATAATCCTGGGAGAGGCTGCTCTCTCGGAAACAGATAAGATATTCTCTCAATTTGCTGATGAATATGAGAGAAAGTTTGTTGCTCAGGGAGAATATGAGGAGAGGGATTTGGAGAAGACCCTGGATATTGGCTGGGAGCTTCTCAGAATGTTGCCGAGGGAAGAGCTGAAGAGGGTGAAGGAAGAAGAGATACAGAAGTATATGGAAAGAGTTGAAAGGAAGGAACTATGAGGATTGCTGTCAATCCAACAAGGATGGAGCTTTTGAAGTTGAAGAAGAGGTTAATCCTTGCCCGTCGTGGGCATAGATTGCTCAGGGATAAACAGGATGAACTGATGCGTAATTTTCTATCTTTGATAGAGAAGATTAAGGAACTCCGCCTGACAGTTGAGAGGGGATTGTTCGAGGCCTACGGGTCCTTACTTATTGCCAGGTCAACTATGGGGAGAGAGTCTTTAGATGAAGCGTTAATGGGAAGCCACTTGGAGACCAGCCTTGAAGTCACCTATGTTCCACTTCTGAATCTCAGGGTCCCCAGTTATAAGCTTAAGATGGAGGGTGACTACTTTTCTTATGGGCTCTTCACTACCTCTATGGAGCTCGACAGGGCATTGAAAAGTTACAGGGAACTAATACCAAAGATGGTTGAACTTGCCGAAAAGGAAAGAAGGTTGGAGATGCTCTCTTACGAGATCGAGCGGACTCGACGGAGAGTCAATGCTTTAGAGCATATATTGATTCCCAATATCATTGAGACTATTAGCTATATTAGCATGAAACTGGAGGAACTGGAAAGAAGCAATCTTATCAGACTTATGAAGATAAAAGACATAGTAAGAAGACATTAATAATTAGTTCATAGTTCATAGTTCGTAGTCTATGAACTAAAGCGAACGAAGTGAGCGTGACTACGAACTCTTTTAGTCGTAAGGTGGAGTGGATGGAATTTTCTCTAAAACTGGTAACAAATCTGGTTTTAGCTATTGCCATAATCTATCTGGTTAGAAAATATGGGAAGGAAAGACAGTTAAGACTCAGGTTGAAGGAGGCAGAAGACGAGATAAAAAAGTATATAGAAGATCTGGAAAACCTCGTATCTTTCCTGTTGGGAATTCATGAATTCGGTGTGGCGACCAGTGGAATAGTGGAGATAGACCGGTTGGCGAAATTGATTGTGACTAATAGCACTCGACTTTTAAGAACGGAAATAGGCTCTCTGATGTTGATTAACAACGAGACAAATATGCTTGAGATTGTAGCAGCAAAGGGTCTACCGGAGGAAGTGGTGAAGAACACCCGTATTCCGATAGGACAAGGCATTGCCGGGAAAGTGGCTGAGGAGGGAGAGCCGATTCTTTATGAAAACATAGAAACAGATAAGCGTTTTTTCAGGGAAAGCAATGAAAAATATACCTCAAAGTCTTTTATATCTATTCCTCTAAAAGTTCAAAACAGGGTAATTGGCGTTTTGAGTGTAAACAACAAAGAGTCGAGACAGAAGTTTGATGAAAAGGACTTAAGGTTACTAACCATTTTAGCTGACCAATCGGCAATGACTATTGAAAATGCAGAGCTCTACAAGCATATGCAGGACACCTATCTGGGAACAATTCAGACTCTTGCTCGAGCCATCGATGCCAAAGACCCTTATACTAAAGGCCATTCAGATAGAGTGACCCGATATGCTGTAAAGATTGCCAAAGAGATGAACCTCTCTGAGACCACGACTCGGAATATCGAGTATGCTGCTCTCATTCACGACATTGGAAAGATTGGCATTCAGGAAACAATCCTCACGAAAAAAGGTAAACTTTCAGTGACAGAATATGAGATTGTCAAAATGCATCCGCTAATTGGGGAAAGCATCATAACTCCTGTCAAGTTCTTAAACGGAGTTGCTCCCTTGATTCTTTACCATCATGAAGGTTTTGATGGTGAGGGTTATCTGGAGGGATTGAGAGGTGAAGGGATTCCTTTGGGTGCCCGAATCATTAGTGTTGCCGATGCTTTCGATGCGATGACCTCCGACCGCCCATATCGCAAAGCCTTAAGCAAGGAAGAGGCCAGAAAAGAATTGGAGAAGGAGAGTGGAAAAAGATTCGATCCCGAGGTGATTAAAGCTTTCTTGAGACTACTGGACAGAGGAGAAACGGAAAAGGGAGGTTTGTAAGTGGAAGGCCTATCAATTAACTGCCAGCGAGTAAAGAGAGTCTTAGTAGAATTCATTAGAAAGGGAATAGAAAAGAGTGGCTTCCAGCGAGTGGTCTTAGGCCTTTCCGGTGGACTCGATTCAACAGTCGTTGCTTACCTGGCGGTGGAAGCGCTTAAAGACCCTCATAATGTATATACCTTGATTATGCCTTATAAATCTTACCAGTCGGAGAGTGTAAAGCATGCCCAGCTCGTTGCCAGAAAACTTGGGGCAAATTCACAGATAATTAGAATTGATCCTATGATTGAAAGATATTTCAAGAAATTTTCTTATGGAAGAATTCCTAATCCCCCTATCTTGGGAAGCGAGGGCTCACAGGTTAAGGCATTGGAATCTCTTAGGAGGGGAAACAAGATGGCGCGGGAGAGGATGTCCATTCTTTACGATTGGGCATTAGCCTTGAGATCTTTGGTAGTGGGGACAAGTAATAAGACTGAGTTAATGTTGGGCTATTTTACCAAATATGGCGACGGAGGAGTCGACTTGGAACCACTCGGCGACCTTTATAAGACTCAGGTGAGGCAACTGGCGAAATATCTCGGAGTTCCCGAGCCCATAATAAAGATGCGTCCTTCGGCCGGCTTATGGCCGGGGCAGACAGACGAAGGGGAACTGGGCATCAATTATGATGAGCTGGACAGAATACTATATCATATGTTCGACAAGAAGTTTAGTACTAAAAGGTTACTGACTTTTGGCTTTTCCATGGCAAATATCGAGAAAGTCAAAAATTTTGTTAAGAATTCAGAGCACAAAAGGAGGCTGCCGCCCGTTGCCAGAATAAGGTAGAGCTATGGGTATACTCTATGCTGTGGCCACTCCCATCGGGAATCTGGAAGATATAACTGTGAGAGCACTGCGAATTCTTAGGGCAGTCGATTTAATTGCAG
>CAZJWT010000047.1:0-9453 GCA_964550005.1 uncultured Clostridia bacterium
TTCGGCATTGGAACAGGAGTCAACGATTACGGTTCCCGGCTAAATTTAAAAGGAGGTTTAACTCTCAGTTTCTCAGGAGGTAAAATGAAGCATTCTTTTCTGGACAAGTATAGTGACCTCGGGAGCATAATCCATCGTCTCGACCCTCGGGTCAAGCTGATATTCTTTTTTGTCCTTATTCTGGTGATTGTTTCCACTCCTCCCCAAGAATTGGTCAAATTCTCGGGATATTCTTTAATACTTCTCATTTTAGTATTACTTTCTCGCATTCCTTTACCTTTTGTTTTTGTAAGGTCACTGGTTATTATTCCTTTCGTTCTCCTCACAGCCATTTTTATTCCTTTCTTTAAAGGGGGCGAAGTTGCAGGGTCATATAATTTTTTAACTTTGAATTTGACCATATCTCATAAAGGAGTACTAATTCTTCAGAACATTTTGATTAAGTCTTGGCTTTCGGTTTTAAGCCTGACCATTTTGACTTCAACGACCAAATTTTCTTCTCTATTAAAAGCGTTGGAGATTCTTAAAATTCCCCGGGTTATGATTTTGATTGCCTCATTTTTCTATCGCTATATGTTCCTTCTGGTTGACCAAATTATGAAGATAAAAAATGCCAGAGATTCAAGAAGTTTCAAGAAGAACCCTATTTACCAGTTCAAGGTTATTGGTTATATGATTGGTGAATTATTTATTAGAACCTACGAGCGGGCGGAAAGGATTTACCTGGCGATGCTTTCCCGTGGTTTTAACGGCACTATCTATACCCTGGAAAGTTTTAGAATAAATAGATTTGACTTGTGCTTTTCGGGCGGCCTGATGGCAATTCTTTTCTTAATTAGATTGTGGAGGTAAAAATGGATAAAGTCGTGGAAATTAGGAATCTCTCCTATAATTATCCAGATGGAACTCCTGCGCTGAACGGAGTAAGTTTGGATATCATGGAGGGAGAGTCTGTCGGTATCATAGGCCCTAATGGAGCAGGGAAGTCGACACTGCTATTACATTTGAATGGGATTTTGCAAAGCAAGAATGGGGCTATAAAAGTCTTGGGAATGCCCCTTATAAACAAAAATCTACGAGAGATAAGAAGCAAAGCTTGTCTTGTTTTTCAAGACCCTGAAGACCAGCTTTTTATGCCTACTGTCTTTGATGATGTTGCCTTTGGATTGATCAACTTGGGTTATGATGAAGGAGCAGTAAAAGAAAAGGTGGAAAACATATTAGAAAGGGTAGATTTATCGGGTCGTGAGCATCGCTCGGCACACCACCTAAGTTTTGGAGAGAAGAAGTTGGTGTCCTTGGCTACAGCTCTGGTAATGGAGCCAAGAATTCTACTTTTGGATGAGCCGACCAGTAACCTCGATCGGAAGGAAAGAAGAGGGATAATAAGATTCCTGGAAGAAATAGACAAGACAAAAATTGTCGTGAGTCACGACATAGAAATGATTGAGCAGCTCTGCGAGAGGATAGTGGTAATGAATAGAGGGAAAGTTGTTTTTACTGGAAACAAAGAAATCCTGAGGGACGACACTAAACTGAAAAGTTTTGGATTATAAAGAGAATTATATACTCTATCCCTCAACACCCCTCAACTATTTCCTCTCTTCGCAGGAAGCCTCATTTTTTCTGTTTAGCCAATTTTGTAGTTGCAAAAACGGTAGACCGCAGAGGTCTCTCTCACATTTTCTCCATTTATCTAGTCAGTAAACTGCTCTGCAAGAGATAATTATGGAAACGAGAGCGAAAATAACAGTTAAGGGTGTCGTTCAAGGCGTCGGTTTTCGTCCATTTGTTCACAGGTTAGCCGAAGAGTTCGGACTTAGAGGCTGGGTGAAAAACACCACGGCTGGCGTGGTTATTGAAGTCGAGGGTGATAAAGGAAAAGTAAGGAAATTTTATGATGAGATTACTTTACGGAAACTTCCTCCAGCTCAAATAAAAGAAAAGAAGATAATTTACCAAGCTCCCCGAGGTTATCGGTCTTTCATTATCAGGGAAAGCATCTCTCACCAAAGGAAGGAAGTACTCATCTCGCCAGATATAGCCTTTTGCCATGAGTGCCTGGGAGAATTGAAGGACAGTTTTGACCGCCGGCACAAGTATCCTTTCATCAATTGTACGAATTGTGGCCCGAGATTTACTATAATTAAAGATTTGCCTTATGACCGTCCTCTTACCACGATGAAAAAATTTCGAATGTGCCCTATATGCGAAAGGGAGTATAAGGATATATCCCGGAGACGGTACCACGCAGAACCGAATGCATGTCCCCAGTGTGGTCCAGAGATAGAACTCATCAAAAGTCTAAATTCCGCAAGGAAGTCTGTTGGCCCTTTAGGATATTCTGAACATTCCTCTAAAGGATTGAAGGCGCTTGAAGTTACCATTCGACTTCTGAAAAAAGGGAATATTGTGGCGATTAAAGGACTGGGAGGGTTCCATCTCGCCTGCGATGCTACAAATGGTCTTGCGGTAGAGAGGCTTCGCAAAAGGAAAGGGCGTCTATATAAACCCTTTGCTATTATGGTACGAGATATGGAGACGGCAAAGAAAAATTGTTTGGTCTCTCAAGAAGAGGGGGAGTTACTCTCGGGTTGGCGGAAGCCCATTGTCCTTCTTAAAAAGAGAAAAGACGCAAGAATTTCTGATTTAGTGGCCCCAAATAATAACTGTCTGGGAGTGATGCTTCCCTACACTCCCTTACACAATCTATTGTTTGACAGCGTGTCTTCTTCCCTTTCTGCTCTGGTGATGACCAGCGGCAATCTCTCTGACCAGCCAATCGAAATTAGTAACCAGGAAGCAATCAATAACCTTTCCCACATTGCAGATTATTTCCTCCTCCATAATCGGGATATCTACAATAGATGTGATGATTCGATTGTGGAAATATTCTCAAAAGAGTCCCTTGTAATTCGTAGAGCCAGAGGGTACGTCCCTTCCCCGGTAGAATTAGACTATGAAGTAGAATCTGTACTGGCATGCGGTGCTGAATTGAAAAATACTTTCTGTCTTACCAAAAAGAACTACGCATTTGTTAGTCAGTACATAGGCGATTTAAAAGATTATAAAACTCTTCGGTACTATGAAGGGATGATCCAGCGGTTCGAGAAACTATTTGGTATTAGCCCAAAAATAATTGCGCATGACCTCCATCCAGATTATCTTTCTACCCAATACGCCCTGGACATTACGCGTCGAATTCCTAAGATTATGCGAATTCCAGTTCAGCACCATCATGCGCACATTGTTAGCTGCTTAGTAGAAAACAGGGTGAGAGGAAAAGTTATTGGCGTGGCTTTTGATGGAATTGGATATGGTGCGGATGGAAATATCTGGGGCGGAGAGTTTTTGGTAGCCGATTATAGGGATTTCAGGAGAATCGGTCAATTGAAATATCTGCCCTTGCCAGGGGGAGACAGGGCAGTTGAACAGCCCTGGAGAATGGCAATAAGCCTTCTGGCGGAGGCGTTTGGTGAAAGAATTCCCCGCATAGAATTCACGGATAGGTGGAAAGAGAAGATACCAATTATTTTGGAAATGATAGAAAAGAAAATAAATTCTCCTTTGACTTCAAGTATGGGGAGATTTTTTGATGGGGTTTCTTCTCTTCTGGGAATATGTGATATTAACAGCTATGAAGGTCAGGCGGCAATGGAATTGGAAAGTGTGGCTGAAAACCTATCCAGCTCTCCTGGGAATTTGCTAGCTCAAAGTTATAGATATGAAATAAGAGAAGAGAGAGGTACATTCGTCGTTGAGCCGGGTTGGATTGTAAAGGGGATTGTCCAGGATTTACAGAAGGGTTTCACTACACCAGTTATTGCATCTAAATTTCACAATTCGATTGCCGATATAATAATGGCTGTTAACTTAAGAATCAAGGAAAAGACAGGTATAGGTAGAGTCGCCCTCTCGGGAGGTGTCTTTCAGAATAGATTACTTTTGGGCCTTACCTTGAGAAAGTTGACAGAGCAGGGATTCATATGTTATCATCATAAAGAAATACCTCCCAACGACGGAGGAATTTCTTTAGGTCAGGCTATAATAGCCAACGAAATAGCTAAAAAGGGAAAAATTAAAAGATAGTTTGTTCATCGCTTGAGGAATTTTTTAACGCCAAAAAACTTCGGACTCTGCAAGGCGCAAATCAAAACTCCTCGCTTCGCTCGTCAGACAATGATTTGCTTTGGAAGAAAAAGTGTCGTCCTCGCTTTTTGACTAAAATTCCAATAGCTCTTCACAAACTATCTTTTAATTGTGAGGAGTAGCGGAGCAAAGCTCCGCGTCAATGTAGGGGCTCGATTCATCGAGCCCGCAAAAGATATGAAAAAGGGATCAAAATGTGTTTGGCTATACCGGCAAGGATATTGAGAATAGAGGGTAATTTGGCTCTTGTGGATATGGCTGGAGTGAAGAGGGAAGCCGATATACGCATGGTAAAAGACCTGAAGGTCGGTGAATACGTGTTGATTCATGCTGGATTCGCTATCGAAAAGATGCGAAAGAAAGATGCACAGGAGACGCTAAAATTGTTTGAGGAAATGACGTGAAATTTATTGACGAATTTAGAAGCAAAATTGTAGCACAAAGAATAATTAGCAAAATAAGAGAATTTGGTTCCTTGAATGTTAACCTTATGGAGGTTTGTGGTACACATACAATGGTGATCTTCAAGCAGGGCATGAAAGGGATAATTCCAGAAAATGTAAACCTCTTATCAGGTCCCGGTTGTCCGGTTTGTGTAACAGCTCAGGAGGACATTGATAAAGCGATTAACTTAGCGAAGAACAGAAATGTGATAATTACTACCTTTGGCGATATGGTGAGAGTCCCTGGAACCAATTCCAGCCTCGAGGAAGAGAAAGGGAATGGTGCTGACGTAAGGGTCATTTACAGTCCGACTGAAGCCTTAAGGATTGCCAGGCAGAATCCTGGCAAGAAAGTTATCTTATTAGCTATTGGCTTTGAGACTACCTCGCCGCTTATCGCTGCCTCTCTCCTCGATGCTCGAAAAGAGAAAATTGAAAACTTTTTTATCTTCTCCACTCACAAGCTAATCCCTCCAGCAATGGAAGCGCTATTGAAGTCAAAAGAGGTAAACATAGATGGTTTCATCTGCCCTGGGCATGTGAGCGTTACGATAGGGAGTAATGCCTACAAATTTATAGCCCAGAAGTATAACGTTCCCTGTGTGATTACCGGTTTTGAACCTCTTGACGTTTTGCAGTCTATATATATGTTGCTCAAGCAGATTAGAGAGAAGAAAGCCGAAGTAAAAATTGAATATTTTCGAGCTGTTCGGCCCAAAGGGAACAGGATTGCCCAGGAGTTAATATCCGAAGCGTTCGAGGTAAGCGATGTTAGGTGGCGGGGGCTGGGAATTATCCCTAAAAGCGGTCTCAGGCTGAAGAAGGAATTTTCTGACTTTGATGCCGAAAAAGTGTTCCGGCCAAAAAAAGAGAAGAGCAAGGAGAATCCAGATTGTGCTTGTGGAGAGGTGCTCAGGGGAGTAAAGAGGCCAACACAGTGCAAATTATATAGGAGAATTTGTACTCCCGAAGAGCCTTACGGGCCCTGCATGGTCTCTTCCGAAGGGACGTGCGCAGCCTATTACAAGTATGGTTAAAATGGGGGCAAAGCTTACGCTTTGCTGCTACAAGACGGAATGTAGGGGTTCGATTTATCGAACCCGCGATTGAATGTAGTGGTCCCGATGGATCGGGACTTCTTAAAAGTTTGCATAAATTAATGGTAGTGAAGTCCAAAATGGTAAAATTTGAAGAAAACGGAAAGAAGATCTTATTGGCACATGGAAGTGGCGGAAAACTTACCCATCAACTAATTAAGAGCTTTGTGAAGAAATTCGGAAATCTGCCATTAGCAAGGCTGGACGACAGTGCTGTATTGAGGCTTAACGGTAAATTGGCATTTACTACTGATTCCTATGTGGTAAACCCCATATATTTTCCAGGAGGAGACATAGGCAAATTGGCGGTAAATGGTACTGTTAATGACCTCGCTATGGTAGGGGCAAGACCTCTGTATTTGAGTGCCTCAGCTATTATCGAAGAGGGATTTCCCCTTGTCGAGCTGGAGGGGATTGTAGATTCAATGAATAGAGCAGCCAGACTGGCTGGAGTAGAAATAGTGGCTGGGGATACCAAAGTTGTGGAAAAGGGTGGGGCTGATAAGATATTTATAAACACTTCAGGCATAGGGTTGATAGATTCGGGAGTAGACATCTCCTCGAAAAATGCAAAGATTGGCGACAGGATAATCTTGAGCGGCACGATTGGCGACCATGGGATTGCTATTTTGAGTGCAAGGCAAAGGTTCGATTTCCGAACAAGAGTGAAGAGCGACTGTCAACCATTGAACGGGATTGTTTTGGAAATACTGAAAGTAAGCAAGAAGGTTCACGCCCTGCGCGACCCTACGAGGGGTGGGTTGGCAACAGCGCTGAACGAGATAGCCGAACAGTCGGGAGTAGGAATAGAGATTGAAGAGGAGAAGATTCCTGTGAAGGAAGAGGTTAAGGCAGTCTGTGAAATGTTAGGTTTTGACCCCCTATATATTGCCAATGAAGGGAAACTGGTGGCTTTCGTTCCGGAAAGGGGATGCGAGAAAATTCTAAATTTTATGAGAAAGAACAGATATGGAAAGGATGCTCAAATAATTGGAAGCGTGGTCGCCAAGCACAAAGGAAGGGTCGTGCTAAAGACGAGCGTGGGAGGAGAAAGGGTTGTGGATATGCTTACGGGCGAGCAACTTCCACGAATCTGCTAAAGTTTTTTGCTGCAGTTGAGGTTGAATGGACCGTGTCTATGTCCTTTTAATCTGGGTTAAAAGAAAAAAGAAGGTTCGAACAAGTAATTGGGGTCTCTTGAATTCGCAAGAGGCCTCTATTTTTATGTGGGCAGAGCGTTGAATAGTCTGGAGGCGAGAATCAAGAAGCATCTCAGGAAAAGCAAGAGCCATTTTTGGCATATTGATTATTTACTTGAATACTCAGGGATTTTGGGTATAATATATGTGAGGACATCAGAGCGAAAACTCTGCTAACAACAGGCAAAGCTTACGCTTTGCTGCTACAGGAAGGGAATGTAAATGTAGCTGCAGAGCGAAAGCTCTGCTTTCTAATTGAGCAGAGGCAGATTCACATAGGGAGGGAAAAAAGATGGAACTGGTAATTCCTGTTATGAGTCTGGAAGATGCTCGGGCAGCGATTGATGGCGGGGCGAGATTAATCAGTGTAAAAAATCTTCATGAAGGTTCTATGGGTGCCAATCTCCCTTACACAATAAGGACCATTAGGAAAAAAATTCCCAGGAGAATCCGCCTGGGCGCCACGGTGGGAAATTTCCCTGGCTATATGACCTGTACAGCTGCACAGGCAGCTTTGGGGGCAGTTGTATCGGGAGCAAGAGACCATGTTACTGTGGGACTTTATCAGGTGCCTTCGTATAGGGAAGCAGCGAAAATCGTAAAAGCAGTTAGTGAAACGATAAAAACATTCGATAAGAGAATTGGCGTTGCAGTATGCAGTTTTGCTGATTACAAAGAGATTGGCTCCATCTCTCCCAAAGAGACTCTGGATATTCTCGTCGATTCCCAAGCAGATATAGCAGTCATAGATGTTGCCGACAAAAATGGCAAACGCCTTTTCGATTATACGTCAATTGAAGAACTCCAGAGTTTTGTGGAGGGTGCGCATAGTCACGGGCTCTGGACACTATTTCTTGGGTCGCTGGGAAAGGATGACGTGCCTCAACTGCTTCAGACTGGAGTGGATATAATGGGAGCTCGTAGCACTGTATGTCGCGAAGGGAAATGGTACTATGAAGTTGCTGAGGAAAAAGTCAGGGAACTGGTTAAGACGATAGATGAGCTCGAAGGGAAAAGTTGGATAGACCGCTGGCGGGAGAGGAGGGAGAAGAGGAAGAGAAGGCTGAGGGGGAAGACCTGTGGCCCTCAACACCTGATCTAAAGTTCATAGTTCGTAGTTCATAGTTCATAGTTCGTAGTTGATAATTCATAAATCATAATTCATAATTAAAATGTCCTTGCCACTATTCCTGTTGAGCGTAATACTGATCAGTCTCTCTGGAGTTATGATGCCCGGCCCCGTGTTTGCGGCGACATTATCCAAGGGTTACGAGTCTCGGCTTGCGGGAGTCGGGATTGCCTTGGGACATGGAATGGTTGAAATTCCTCTGGTAGCCGGTATTTATCTCGGCTTTGCCAGATTTTTTGATTTCGAATTGGTTAAAGCTATTCTGGGTGTGGCTGGAGGGGCGCTTCTCATATATATGGGCTCTGGTATGTTTGTCAGGCGCGGTGAAATATCCGGGGGAAGTCCCCATCTTTCTCAAGGGTCGGTTATGGCGGGCTCACTCACGACGGTTTCTAACCCTTACTTTTTTCTCTGGTGGACAACGATTGGCACAGCACTTATGACGAAAGCAATAGCGTTCGGATTGATAGGAATTTTACTTTTCGTTTTGGTCCACTGGCTGTGTGATTTAGGATGGTGCTCATTGGTATCCCTTATGGTCTACAGGAGCAAACACCTGTGGAGCAGGAAGTTACACAGAATTCTATTCGGTTTATCCGGAACCATACTCATCGGATTTGGTGGCTGGTTCATACTTTCTGTGGTGGTGTAGGGGTTCGATTCATCGAACCCCCCTCACCCTGACCCTCTCCCCCGGGGGGAGAGGATAAAGGTGAGGGTTTTTAGGAGTTCGCAGTTTGTAGATTGAACCGAAATTACTACGAACTATGAACTAATAACTATGAACAAAGTTATTGGCATAGTAGGATATAAAGCAAGTGGGAAGACACATCTTGGTGTCAATCTCTCAGAAGAACTGAGAAGGAGAGGATACACGGTAGCTATTGTCAAGCATGTGCAAGGCTCACTTGACCTTCCCGATAAGGATACAGGTCTATATAGAGGACATTGTGACGAACTTACGGCCATCTCGAACGAGGGGAGGACGGAATTCTTTGAGGGTAAACTAAATTTTGAAGAAGCACTTGACTCCCTGGATGCCGATTTCATAATTGTGGAAGGTTTCAAGGAGAAAAAGGGCTTTCCTAAAATTTTATGTTTAAGAGAGAAAGGTGAGGAGAAGGAACTCTCTGATGGTCTGGAGATTGCCGTGGTGGGTAAAGGAAAATTCGACCCGGATAGAGATATTTCAATTATTGCCGACCTGGTGGTAGAGAAAGCATTCAAGTTACCGGAACTCAATTGTGGAGATTGCGGAGTTGATAGTTGTTACGAGCTGGCGAGAGAGATCCTGAAGGGTAAAAGGAGAGTTAGTGACTGTACTCATCTGGGCGGAGAAGTAGAAGTGCAGGTGGCTGGAAAGCCGTTGGAACTCAATCCCTTTGTATCTGACATTTTGCGAAAGACAATAAAGGGGTTTCTCTCTGTCTTGAAAG
>CAZJWT010000048.1:0-9450 GCA_964550005.1 uncultured Clostridia bacterium
AACTATCCCTTCATCCCGAGTGTGGTTAAAGGATGTAGTGGCAGAGCGAAGCTCTGCTAAGATGGAAGCAAAGCTTGCGCTTTGCTGCTACAGGAGAATGTAGGGGTTCGATTCATCGAACCCGCGGCCAAGAGGTGGGGATGGTTTTATGAAAGAGATACTCGAGAAGTTAAAGACGAGGAAAATAGGGGTGCTCTGTGGAGGAAGTTCTCATGAAAGGGAGATATCTCTAAGGACAGGAGATGCTGTTTATAGAGCTCTGGTTTCCCTCGGGCTAAATGTATGTAAACTGGACGTGGATAAGAATATTACCTTGATGCTTGTAAAGGAGAGAGTAGACTTGGCTTTCATTGCTCTCCATGGGAAGCTCGGCGAAGACGGAACGATTCAAGGGCTTCTCGAGATAATGGGTATTCCTTATACAGGCTCTGGGGTATTAGCCAGCGCACTTGCTATAGATAAAACTTACACTAAAAAGGTCTTCCATTATCATAACCTGCCTATGGCAAAATATAAGGTCCTTGAGAAGAAAGTGGAAACTCCCGGTGATATACTTGGCGAGTTGGATTACCCTGTAATTGTCAAGCCGGCGAGGGAAGGCTCAACTATTGGAGTAACGATAGTCTGGGAGCCGAGTGGACTGGATGGTGCTATGAATCTTGCCTTTGGATATGGAGACAAAATATTAATTGAAAAATACATTGAAGGAAGGGAGCTTACAGTAGGAATTCTGGGCGATGAGGCTCTACCTGTGATAGAGATTATTTCAAAAACCACATTTTATGACTATCGGGCTAAGTATGAGCCCGGAATGTCGGAGCACATTGTGCCTGCTAAGTTACCCCAAAAGCAGTACGAGTTGGCGCAAGATCTGGCTCTTTCTGCTCACCGTGCATTGTGCTGTAGAGGCGCTACTCGTGTGGATATGGTGATGGACGGAGAAGGCAGAATTTATCTCTTAGAAGTTAACACAATTCCCGGTATGACTGAGACCAGTCTCCTGCCGGAAGCGGCAGCTGTGGCAGGGATAGATTTTAAGCAACTGGTGGTCAAGATTCTATCTTATGCTTTAGATTAGGGGTTGATAAGCATTGGAAGTTAAAAGATGGCAAAAGAGAATTATGTGGAGAAGGCGATTTTTCAGAGTTTTTAGACTGAGTCTGTTATTGGTTATACTTCTTTTTTCAGGATATGAAATTTATAACTTCCTCATTCACTCTCCATATTTTAGAATAGAAGAAATAAAGATAGAAGGGAATCAAGAGATTGATAGAAAAGATATTCTCTCACTACTGGATATAAAGAAAGGAGAGAACATATTCAAAGTTAAATTGAAGCGGGCAAGAAGGGGGTTAAGAAGTCTAAAAGAAATTAAGGAGATAGATATCCACAGGGATTTTCCTAACAAGATAGTCATAAAAATTACTGAGCGAATTCCCATCGCTGAACTCGACGGGGGGGATAATGGCCGTTCTAATAAGGTGGAGCTAATAGACAGAGAGGGAATAACATTTTTGGGGAAAGCAAGAAATATGCCGAAAATTTTAGGAGCTAAAGATTCTCTGGAAAGGCAAAAGGTTGCAGGTTTTTTGGCTAATCTTATGGCAGTTGACTGTGAGTTTTACAAGAAGATTTCATATATTGATGGAAACAATCCAAGAAATATTAAATTGAAGATTGACCAAGCTTTACTTATCTGGGGACCTGTGGGAAAAGAAACAGAAAACCAAGTGGAGAAAAAGTTGGCTTATCTAAATTTGGTCGTCAAGGATTTACTGAAGAATAATAGCATTTTTGACTATCTTGACTTGCGATTTTTAAAAGAGGGAAAAGGGGAGATAATTGTAGGTTAGGTAGCTGCAGAGCGAAGCTCTGCATTATAATGGCGAAGCTTCGCTTCGCCACTCCAGTTCTGAAAAGGAGTAGCGGAGCGCCAGCTCCGCGTTACAAGGAAGCAAAGCTTTCGCTTTGCCGCTACAAGTCAGCTAACTGATTGAGGAGAAAATGAAACAGAGAATAGTTATTGGTCTTGATGTAGGTTCAAGCAATGTTTATGCTGTTGTGGGTAAAATTACCCAGAAGCCAGAAGTGGAAATAATAGGATCAGCGAGGTTATCTTGTCGCGGTTTACGAAACGGTGTAGTGGTTAATATTGAAGAAACCACCCGCGCTATAGGTCAAGCTATAGAAGAAGCCGAAGGAATGGCAAATACGCCAATTAAGGCGGTTTATGTGGGAATTGAAGGTGGTCATATTGAAAGTTTCAATCATCAGGGAGCAATTATGATCTCCCGTTCTGATAAAGAAATCGCTGAAGAGGATATTTTGAGAGTCATCGATTCGGCCCGGGCCATCCGGCTATCTCCCGAGCGGGAAATCATTCATACCCTCCCTCAGGGCTTCGTGGTCGATGGTCAGAAGGGAGTAATGGATCCTGTAGGAATGGAAGGCAGTCACTTGGGAGTCAATGTCCATATTGTAACAGGAGTTTCCACCATAATTAATAACCTCATTAAATGTATTAATAGAAATGGTTTGGAAGTAGAAGATATAGTCTTGAGCGTGTTGGCTGCATCAGAAACTGTAGTTACCCCTGAGGAGAAAGATTTGGGATGCGTGCTTATAGATTTTGGTGGACAGACTGTGGATTTAGCCGTCTTTGTTGAAGGGGCTCTTAAAGCCACGAGAGCACTTCCAATTGGAAGTGAAATTATTACAAAAGATATAGCTCATTGTATGCATGTCCCCCTTTCAGAAGCTGAAAGGATTAAGAAGGAATTTGGCTGCGCTCAAATGAAGATGATTTCGGATAATGTGGAAATAAATATCTTGGGAATGGACGGTAAGACCCGACAGACAATCCTGATGAGTAAACTCTGCGAGATTATCGAGCCGCGGGTAGAAGAGATCGTTACTTTTGTTCGCGAAGAGATGGCAAAAATAGGCAGGGAGAATTTGATACCTGCTGGAGGGATTTTAACAGGAGGCGGCGCTCTACTACGAGGGGTTAAAGAAATTACTGAAGATATTTTGGACCTGCCTATGAGATTGGGTATGCCCCAGAAAGTGGAAGGACCTTCAGAGGTTATCAGCAGTCCAGACTATGCTACAGCCATTGGCTTGATTAAATATGCTCAGAAGGAAGAATTTCCTATTTATGGGAGGAAGTTGGTAAGAAGAAAGAGGCGTTCTTTCTTCCACAAGGTAAAAGACTGGTTCGAAGAAATCCTTTAATCAGAGTGACAGTCCCCTCACCCCAACCCTCTCCCCTTTGGGGAGAGGAAGAGAAGGTGAGGGGTTTGCCGGTCGCTCAAATATACGAAGGTCAACAGAAATGGTATTTAACAGACAATTGGAGGTGGGGATGTTAAAGTTCAAGCAGGACGCTGACCTTACTGCAAATATAAAGGTTATAGGCATTGGTGGCGGAGGTGGCAATGCAATCAATCGCATGGTTTCTTCGGAGATAAAAGGCGTGGAGTTTATCGCAGCAAATACCGACGCTCAAGCTCTCCGTAATTCTCTGGCTGGATACCGATTACAGCTGGGAGCCAATCTTACCAAGGGTCTGGGAGCTGGAGGGGATCCTGAGAAAGGTCGTCAAGCTGCTGAGGAAGATAGGGATGCAATTAGGGAATCTCTGGCAGGTGCTGATATGGTATTCATCACTGCAGGTATGGGAGGGGGCACAGGGACAGGAGGCGCGCCAGTTGTTGCGGAGATAGCCAAAGATTTAGGGGCTCTGACCGTAGGAGTGGTTACCAGGCCATTTATGTTTGAAGGACCCATTCGCTTTAAGCAGGCGGAAGAAGGACTGAAAAACATGAAGAGAAAGGTCGATACTTTGATCGTTATCCCTAACCAGAGACTGTTTGCCATTATTGATGAAACCACCCCTGCCTTAGATGCCTTTAAAGTGGCTGACGATGTTCTACGCCAGGCAGTGCAGAGTATCTCGGAGATTATTACATCACATGGAATGATTAATGTTGATTTTGCTGATGTGAAGACGATTATGGCTGGTGCGGGAGAGGCCTTAATGGGAATGGGAAGGGGACGCGGGAAAGATAGAGCAGTTAGGGCGGCTAAGTCAGCTATAAATTGCCCTTTGTTGGAGGATGTTTCCATTGCAGGTGCAAAAGGAATTTTGGTTAATATTACAGGAAATAGAGATATCACGATGTTTGAAATTAAAGAGGCAATGGACTTAATTCACAATGCTTCCTCCTCTGGAGCAAATTTCTTTTTTGGCCAGGCATTTGATGAGAGCCTCAAAGAGGAGGTAAAAATTACTGTAATTGCTACTGGCTTTCCTCCACCCCGAGCTTCTCTCGGAGAGAAACTTAGACAGGAAGAGTTGGTAGGGGATTTATGGGAATACAAGAAGGAGTTATTGAGAGAGCCCGGCTATCTGAAGGAAAACCTGCAAGTGCCCACTCTTATTCGGCGAAAGAAGAGTTACCGGTAATTCTGATGAACTTTGGGGGCAAAGATGGAAATTGTTGACCTTTTACACGAAATGGTTGATAAGAAGGTTTCTGACCTGCATCTCCGTGCCGGAAGTCCACCCATTTTTCGACTCCACGGACGGCTTGTGCCCAGTTCATATCCTGTGCTTAGTCCACAGGAGACTGAGCGGGTCGGTCTCTCTCTTTTGAATGAGAAGCAGAAAAAGATTTTTAAGGAAAACCTCGAGTGCGACCTGTCTTATGCAATAGAGGGATTGGCGCGTTTCAGGGTTAATATTTTCCTCCAGAGAGGAACTTTCCATATAGCATTTCGCCTTGTACCTTTTGAAGTTCCTGATTTTGAACAGTTAAACCTTCCCCCTGTATTAAAGAAGATTTCAGAGAATGAGCGGGGACTTGTATTGGTCACAGGACCGGCCGGCTGTGGTAAATCTACAACGTTGGCTGCGATTGTCAACTACATTAATTCCAATCGTTCGGTTCATATTATAACAATTGAGGACCCTATTGAATTTCTCCATCAAGATAAGAAGAGCATTATAAGTCAAAGGGAATTAGGTGAAGATACACTCGATTATCCTGCTGCCTTAAAACATATTGTCCGCCAGGACCCCAATGTAATCCTGGTAGGTGAAATGAGAGATTTAGCCACAATGGCTGCAGCATTGACTGCAGCCCAGTTGGGAAGCCTGGTATTATCCACTGTCCATACGATCGATGCAATTCAAACCATAACCCGTGTTATAGACCTTTTTCCGCCTTACCAACAGAACCAAGTTCGCCTGCAACTGGCTGATACCTTGAAGGCAGTGATTTCCCAGAGACTTCTGCCCAGAGCTGATGGAAAAGGCAGAGTGCCTGCCGTGGAAGTTCTGATTGTTACTGCACTGATTAAGAAATTAATAGAAGAAAACAAGATAGGAGAAATTATTGATAGTATGGAAAAAGGTGAGTATTACGGAATGCAAACTTTCAACAGGGCATTACAGAATTTGTATAGTAAGGGACTGGTTAAGCTGGAAGATGCCTTAGCTTCTGCCAGTAATCCTGAAGAGCTTCTATTATACATTCGCGGAATAGATTCGGGAAGTGGTGCAAAAGCTTAATTATAAACCTAATAATGGAAGAGTTCTTTCTTCCCATCTCTTTTAGTTCCAGGTTTCCCATTTTAGCTGGCATTACAACTGCGAGCGCTGGCAATTCAAAATTCCCACAAAAGAGAAGAGAGATAGCCCACCGATTAGACATACCGTATTCTCAAATCACTACTGGAGACCAGGTACACAAAAATAACATCGCTATAGTTAGAAAGAGGGATTTGGGCAGAGAATTCCCAGCTACAGATGGACTTATTACTGACCTACCTAATGTCCCCCTTGCCATATTTGTTGCAGATTGCCCTCCTGTATTTCTTTTTGACCCAGGGAAGAAAATAATAGGTCTCCTGCACGCTGGCTGGCGAAGTACAGTTGCCAAAATTTCCTGTAAAGCCGTGGAGATAATGTCGGAGGATTTCGGAGTAAAAGCAGAAAATCTTCTTGTAGCCATCGGACCGCATATTTGCAAGGAATGTTATAGAGTCTCCTGGTCTCCAGTAGCAAAAGCTTTCAGAGAGTGCTTTGAGCCCTTTGGAAGAGAAGTTTTGGCTTCGATAGTCTCAGAATTCCCTCAAGCAAAGGCTCAAGTCTCCCAGGAAAAATTTTGGTCCATCGATTTGGCCAGGGCAAATTTTTATCAGTTGCAACGAGCAGGGGTTCTCCTGGAAAACATAGAAATAAGTCCCATCTGCACTTATGAGGATAAGAAATTGTTTTCTTATCGCCGAGATAAATCCGCCGGACGGCTGATGGCAATAATCCAACTAGATTTTTCTTGACTTCTTCGTAGGTATAGTATATTATTGAATACCACGAAAGGTCGAAACATATCAAAAGATATAAAAAAAGACCAAATAAAAAACCTTTATGGAAAGGGTCGCAGAGCTTATTAGTTCATAGTCGATAGTTCATAGTTCGTAGATTGAACCGAGGTTACTATGAACTACGAACTAATTACTACGAACTTTGTTGAGCACAGGTCCGACAGGACTCCGAAACCCGATGGAGGCGTCGGACTCCTTCGGAGCTGATTCACATAGGGGGAGAGATTATGCAAAGATTGATGACCATAAAAGAAGTAGCAGATTATCTTAGATTGAGTAAGGTTACAGTTTACAAAATGACCCGGCAGGGTAAGATTCCTGCCTCGAAAATTGGGAAACAGTGGCGCTACAACAAGTCAGAAATAGATTCTTGGGTCAAGCAAAAATCGAATAGCAAACACCATTAAATCTTGGAATAGAAAAGAGGGTGAAAATGGTTTTAGCTTCAACAGATAGAAGAGGATCGATAAGAGTTTGGGCAGGGATCCCTGTGAAAGTAAGGGTTAGTGATTTACCCGGCAATATTGCAGCGGGTTTTTCTGCGGAGACAGCCGATTTAAGTTCTCGGGGAGCTTCTCTCCTTCTAAAAAATTCTCTACCAATCTATTCAAGGATTTCATTAACTCTTGATTTAGACTTCCCTTCCCCCCGGCTGGAAGCAGAGGCAGAAGTCGTCTGGAATTATTTCTTGCCGAGAGATAGAAAATTTAATTGTGGAGTGCGATTTCTAAGCCTAAAGAAAGAGTACAGGAGAATATTAGAGGAATTTACGAAGACGAAAAGCAATCTTGGTGAAGCAGTGCCTGAACGGAGAAGATCGGAGAGAAGAGCAAAGGCCGAACGGAGAACCACGGTGATGCCCGATTATGCTCCTGAGCGCAGGCGAATAAGAAACCGAAGGTCTTTTGACCGTAGAGTGGCCATGTTCACACGCTTTTTTCAAAAATTAACAAGGCCGATTCTACAATTAGTTCTTCTGCTTAAAAAGAAAGGCATTGAATCTTAATGATTTTTCCGCTTTTTGGTTATGGAATTTGCTGTATAGATTAAGAAATTGAGGAGAAGTGAAATTAATGGGATAAAGGAAAATCTAGAAAAAGTTAAAGAAAGAATTCGAGTGAAATCGGAATTGGTTGGTCGAGGTCCTCAGGAGATAACCCTGGTGGCAGTGACCAAAACAGTAGAGCCTGATAGGATTGAAGAGGCAATAGCCTCAGGAGTAAATATTATTGGCGAAAGCCGAGTTCAGGAAGCAAAAGAAAAATATGGAAAAGTAGGCGGTAAAGTTATCTGGCACCTGGTAGGACACTTGCAGAGGAATAAGGCAAAGGATGCTGTCAAAATTTTTGATTTAATCCATTCTGTGGACAGCGCTAAATTGGCGAAAGAGATTAACAAGGAGGCCAGAAAGGGTGGGAAAATACAGAAGATATTAATCGAAGTGAATGTATCAGGTGAGGAATCGAAGTACGGATTGAGCCCTGAACAGGTAATTCCTTTCCTCAAAGAGATTAGCGGGCTTCCTAACACGAAGGTTGAAGGACTGATGACCATGGCACCCCTTTATGAAAATCGAGAGGATTGTAGACCCTGTTTTAGAAAGCTGAAGGAGCTGATGGAAGAAGTAAAAGCTGAGAATATAAAAAATGTAAAAATGATATATCTCTCGATAGGTATGAGTAATGACTTTGAAGTGGCTATTGAGGAAGGCTCAAATATGTTGCGGATAGGAAGGGCAATCTTTGGACCATAAAAATAGTATGAGAGGGTAAGTTATGGAACGAAATAGCGAAAAATGGAAAGGGGAAGACAGGAGAAAAGGAGAGAGGCGCCGTCTTGGTGGAGGAAGACCTCCCTTTGTTGAACGTCGTAGAAGAGAAAGGAGGAAAGATTGGTCTGGTATGGTCCCTGAAGAGAAAAGAGATTTATTGAGAGAAAAAAGGGTAGCCTTTATTGGCTGTGGAAATATGGGTAGCGCATTGATCTCAGGAATTCTGAGGAGCTGGCTCATTAGTAGGGATAAAGTTTTGGTTACTGATATTAAACCCGAGCGGCTTGAGTATATCAGGGAGAAGGAAGGAATATCTGCTGCCGAGGGCAATAGAGAAGCAGTGGAGAAGAGCGATGTTATTGTTTTGGCTGTAAAGCCACAGGTAATTGGGAAAGTTCTTTCTGAAATTAGGGATGTTGTGACAGTAGATAAGGTAATTATCTCTATCGCTGCTGGAATTACTACAGGCTTCATAGAGGAAGCTCTCGGTACAGAGGTTCCGGTGGTTAGAGTGATGCCCAACACTGCTGCTCTGGTTAAAACAGGTGCTTCAGGCATCTCCCCAGGTAAATATGCAAGTGAACAGGAAGAAGCGATTGCAGAAGAGATGTTCCGTGGAGTTGGAATTGTGGTTAAAGTTCCTGAACAGATGCTCGATGCAGTAACTGCTCTGTCGGGTAGTGGTCCAGCGTATATATTCTATATCATTGAGTCGCTAATTAAGGCAGGAATGGAGATGGGCTTGTCGGAGGATGATGCGAGAAAACTGGTCAGTCAAACGGTCATGGGTGCGGCGAGGATGTTTTTGGAGACAGGGGAAAACCCCCAAGTTTTAAGGGCGAAAGTGACATCGCCTGGCGGAACAACTGAAGCCGCGTTGAAATATCTTGAGGAAAAGGGGTTTCAGAAAATTTTAATTGCAGCCGTGAAGGAAGCTGCTAAAAGGGCAAAAGAGCTAAGCACAGGCTGATTCACAAAAGATAGTTTGTTCATCACTAAGGAATTTTTTAACGCCAAAAAACTTCGGACTCTGCAGGGCACAAATCGAAACTCCTTCCCCCGATAAATCGGGGGCGTCAAATTGTCATTGCGAGCCCGAAGTGCGTGGCAATCGACGAAGTCGTTGCGAGCCCCATAGGGGCGTGGCAACCTGGTGCATAAATCTACGGGATTGCTTCAGGACTTCGTCCTTCGCAATGACACTTCGTGTCAGATTGCTTCGTCGCTTCCACTCCTCGCAATGGGCATAATACTTAAAAAGTGTTGCTATTAAAAACAGTAACTATATG
>CAZJWT010000049.1:0-9425 GCA_964550005.1 uncultured Clostridia bacterium
TCCATGTTCAAATCAGCCGGGCTTACTTTTTTGAAGTCTTCCTCTGAGTCTAAGCCGAACATTTTGAGGCAGGTAGGATTTCCCATCAGAAATTTTCCTTTGGGTCCCGGCGTTGTTCTATAAACCGCAACGGGTACGTTCTGAACGAGCGTGCGGTACCGCTCCTCACTTTCCCTGAGCGCTTCCTCTGCCTGCTTGCGCTCGGTGATGTCTCTGGCAATGCCCAACAGACCAATAATCTTCCCGGAACTATCCTGCAAAGGTACTTTAGTTGTCGAGTTCCATACTTCATTGCCTGTCTCGTCTACGGAGCGTTCTTCTCGGTTGAGTAGTGGTTGACCTGTCTGAATAACTTTCTGATCGTCGGCGGCGTATTTTTCCGCCAGTGGTCGTGGGAAAAGCTCAAAGACCGTCTTCCCAACTACCTTGTCCTGTGTTCTCCCTCCCAAGAAACGAGCATGCGCAATGTTGCTGACAATATACCGGCCGTCAATGTCTTTAATATAGATATAATCTGGCAAGTTGTCTATAATGGTGCGCAACAGATTGCGTTCTTTCACCAGCACCTCTTCTGCCCGTTTGCACTTGGATTCCGATTTCTCAAACTCTGTTATCCGTCCTCGCAGAACTCTTATTTCCTCAATAAGCTGCTCTTTGGTCTTTTCTCTACCTTCCATTGTTCACCTCTATTTGCACAAATTAGCCATCAAGACAGAGTTATTTACTCACCCTCTGTAGACTATTTTCTCTCAGTTTATCCTGCAATTCTTCTACTTCTCTCTTGAGCTGAATCATCTTTTCTTCCCTTTCCACTGTTATCCTTCTCCACTTTTCCAATTCTTCTAATTTCAAAATAAGTTCATTTCTTGACTCTTCCAATTGTCTGGTTTTCTCTTTTACCCGCTCTTCCAAATTGTTTCTTGCTTTCTCCAGCTCAACGATTAGGTTCTCAATTTCTCGCATATCTTTTGCCACGACGACTCTACCAATTAAGTCTCCATATTTATCTCTAACATCTGAACTGCTGAGGCTGATGGGAATGGTTTTCTTATCCCTGGTTAAGCATTTGACTCTTAAATTTTCAATAGTTTCATCTTTAAGCAAATTTCCCAATTTCTTTTCATCTTCTTCAAATAGTGTTTCCAGAGGTCTGCCAATCATTTCTCGTTCTTTGTATTCTAAGAGGTCTTCTGTTGCCTTATTTACCATGGCTATAGTTCCGTCTGGGTTAACTACAACCAATGAATCTCTCATAGAAGTAACAATCTTCTCCGCCGCCAGTTGCGGACTGATACCCATCAATTTATATTTTTGAATAGCATAAACAATCGACACTGCTAATATGGAATTAAGAGTGGCTGCTAAACCTATTACAGGAATACCCCATATGGGGAGAATGACGTCAGTGATGGAGCCAGCCATAATAGGAAATAGGCTACCTATAAAGATGCACTTTGCCTGTTTCTTTTCTTGCATTCTGGACGATTTCTTGTAAACTTGCCAGCAGAGATATAGGGCTAAAAGGAAGTAGATTTCAAGATAAGCTACCAAGAATAAGAATTTTGTACCCGGTATGTCATAGTATCCCAAACTGAACTTCGCCACGCTCTGGAATATGAAATTTGTCTTCCATACTAAATAAAGAAATACTGCCGGGGGCGCATAAAGAACAAAGTAGGTTAATTCATTCCTTAATATTTTCTTCTTCTTTGAGTATATCAACATAAAATGGAGAAGCAGACTACCAATGAACAGCCAACCAAATCCTGAGAAATTCTGCCAGAATCTTGCCTTCTCTGCAGTTGAGACAATTCTCATGCCAACTTCTCCCAAAGCCCAAAATACAAATGCGAAGAATATTAATGCCAGAATTCTATTCAAACTACTCTTCCAATTTTTATAGAGTAGATAAATCCCCAAGCTCAAATTTATACTCATAGACATTATTGGTAATATGACATATGAATTCATTTCTGCTCTTCCTTTTCCCCCTCACCCTGTCCCTCTCCCCACGGGGGAGAGGATTAAAAGAGGAGTAAGGTGAGGGGTGCTCCCCAAAAGGGGAGAGGGAATTTTCAGACAACCTATTAGTCTATATTTTCCTTATTCAGCTCAGCCTTGATTCCCTGCAGGGTCTTGCGTTTTTCAATTTCTGGTCTGATTTTTGCCATTCTTTTCAAAGTGTCATCTATCTCGTATAGCCTATATCCACCCGGGGAGAACCCACCCACTTTCAATAGTCCCATTTCCGTGTAGTATCTAATTGTGGAAGGGGATACCCCTGCCAACTTAGCAATTTTCCCAATCTTGACCAATTCACCAGGGAACTCGACCCGTCTCTCTTTCGACTCTATGAAGAGATTCGAAATAACTTTAGCCCCAAGGTTTTTCATACTTTCCAACTCCCCAATTGCTTTTTCCAACGCTTTTGTTTGAACAAGCAACCCTTTATTAAGAGTTACATCTTCAATGGTCAAGGTCGCCATCTTGGCAAGTGCCATCAACATTTCTATATCTTCTTCACTCAATCGTAAAGGAGAGTCTTCAAACTGGGCAAAATTCATTACCCCAAGCACATTATCCCCTATCTTCAAGGGTGCACAAATTGTTGAAATAACTTTCTTTTTAACTCCCATATGGTCAAATTGCGAATAGTCATCAAGCTCATTCAACACCAGGAACGGCTCTGTTCTTTCTTTCAGTTTTTTGAAAAGTTCTTCTTCTATTTTTGGCTTGATTAATTCTGCTATTTTCTCGGAAAGTCCAAAGGAAGCTACAATCTGTAGCTTCCTACTCTTCTCATCAACAAACATAAACGAGCCAACATCAACTGGTAACAAATTGCAGGCAAGCACGAGAAACTGTTCCAATTTTTTATTCAATTCATCGGAGGCAGTGACAATCCTATTCAACTGTCTCACTATTGCTAACTCTTTTAGTTTTATTTCCATCTTTTCTGAACTCTTTTTCTGTAAACAGGTTTTGACTACCCAACTCAGTTCAGTCACATCGAAAGGCTTTGTTACATAGTCATAAGCTCCCAGCCTCATCGCTTCAATGGCCGATTGCACACTTGCATGTCCGGTAACGACGATTACCTCCGTGTCTTTGTAGTTAGTTCTTATTTGTTTCAAAAGCTCTATCCCGTCCATTCCGGGCATTTTCAAATCAATGAGTGCTAAGTTAAAATTCTCCTTTTGAATTGTATCCAGACATTTATCTCCACTTTCCACTACCTGGACGAAGTATGCCTCTTTGGTTAGCACCCTCTTACATACACTTCTCGTCTCTTCTTCATCATCCACAACTAATATTCGCTCTTCAACCATTTTCTTCCCTCAAATGAAACTTTAATTTTCTCTTGGGCATGGCAGAAATATGGCGAACTTTGCTCCCTTACCTTCGCCCTCACTTTCCGCTTTAATCGTTCCTTTATGCTTCTCTACAATGCTCCGGCTAACGGAAAGTCCCAGTCCCGTACCCTTTCCGCTTTCCTTTGTGGTGAAGAAAGGCTTGAACATTTTGGGTAGATCTTCTTTTTTAATCCCCTTTCCCGTGTCAGTAAATGCCACCTCCACCTGTGACCTATCCTCTGTGTTCACTAATCTCGTGGAGATGGTGAGCGTTCCAGCTTCCGCCATAGCCTGGCGGGCATTAACAATCAGGTTGAGAAATACCTGTTCCATCTGGAGAACGCTAACATTAATTTTTGGCAAATCCTTACTGAATTTCTTTACTACTTTGATGTTTTCCACTGCTAGCTCGCGTTCGCAAAGGTTGAGAGTATTTTGAATAACCTCATTTATATCAACCAACTCAAGTTCGAATTCCTGCTTCCGGGAGAAGGTCAAAAGATTGGCAACAATCTCTTTACATCGCTTTGCCGACTGATAGATCCTCTCTACATCCTCATACCATGGATTATGCTTAGGTATCTCAGTCAGGAGGACCTGTGCATTCCCCAGAACGCCTGTCAAAGGATTGTTCAGCTCGTGAGCGACACCACCAGCTAACTGTCCAACCGTAACCATCTTATCTGCCTGGATGAGTTCCCTCTCAAGATATTTCTCCTTCTGCTTCGGATCTTTTCTGTTGATAATATCTCTCAATTCCTGGAGCTCTGCATAGGCTTCCCGAAGTTCTTCGTCCTTCCTTCGCATCTTCGCTTTTATATCGGATATAAGATTACATAGGTCTTTCATCAACTCTCGCTGAGTCCCCAGACTCTTATCCTTCCCATTAGAGTCTTTTTTGATTAGATTTAGATTCTCATAGTGCCTTTCTACCATATTTTCCAGGTTCTTTAATGACTTTTCGAGGGGGTCATCTCCGGACTTATTAACAATGAAATATTCTTCATCCTCAACGCTCTTTCGTGGAGACGACTCTCTTCTTTTACGAAACTTTGGCTTATCACTCATAGTGGTTGTCCTTTTCTCCCCCGATTTCATCGGGGACTCCATTTCTATTCCTTAAAGGTATACTTCATAAAATGGATTTAAATTAAGGTATACTCCAAATAAAAGGGAAAAAAATATACAGACCCATCACATCACTCCTCTTGGCGAAAAGACTACCCAGAGAACAATAGCTTCTTCTCTTCCAATATTTACAAACTTATGTGGTTGAATAGAATTAAAGGAAACACTATCCCCCTCTTCCATAATATACTTGTCCCCGCCCACAGATAATTCTATCCTACCTTTCAAAACCATTCCAAATTCTTCACCCTCATGGGGATTCAACTGACTGCCCGTGTTCCCTCCAGCTTTTAAAGTGAAAATTAGAGGCTGCATCTTTACACCGAGACTACTTTCCGACAATACCTCCACATCGGCTCCTTCCTGTTCAAGGATAAATTTTTCCCTTTTTTCTTTCTTGATTACTTTGCCTTTGGGAACTTCAGGCTCTTTGAAGAAAAAGTCTGCGTTTACACCTAAAGCAGACGCTATACTTCTTAAGGAAGGAATTGAGGGAAAGACAATACTTCGTTCCAATTGGGAGATAAAACTGGCAGTCAATCCTGCGCGATTGGCTAACTCTTCCAGAGTTAGACCTCTGTGGCTACGCAACTCATGTATCCTCTTACCCAGGTCCACTTAAAATCCCCCTTTAAGCGGAAGAAACCTTTACGGAAGTAACTTCTCTACCTTTTCCAAAAGGTCACTTACTTCTAATGGTTTGGCTAGGTAATCGTTTGCTCCTGAAGAGAAAATCTTTTTTCGGTTTTCCGGGGTATCAAAGCCAGTTATAGCTAAAACTTTTATATGTCTTGTTTTCTTGTCCATTCGAATATTTTTACAAACTTTGAAGCCGTCAATTCCGGGAAGCATCAAATCCAGAATTACGAGATCTGGCTCAAAAGTTACAAGTTTCCTTCCTGCCTCAAAGCCATCAAAAGCACTATCAACCTCACATTTCTTCTTCAATTTCTTTAGCGCCCTGCCAATGAAATCAACTACCGTCCTATCATCGTCAACTATCAAAACCCTCCTCCTCTCCCTCTTCACCAAATCGGAAGCGATGGGCATCTGATACTCTTTAAGGAAGTGAACTAAATCCTCCCTCTTCACCCTCCGATGACCACCAGGGGTCTTATAAGCCAATAGCCTTCCCTGCTTGATCCAATTTATCACTGTCGACAGATCAACCGAGCAATATTGGCTTACATCATAGGTAGTAAGTATTTTCTTTTCCACTTCTGTTTCCAATTAAACCGATTATTCTAATTAATCTAATTATATTATATAATCAAAACTAATCCTTGTCAAGCCATTTTTTTCAGGACTCTGAAAAAGTATGCTTTTCTCTGTCATTGCGAGGGCGAAGCCCGTGGTCCCGATGAATCGGGACTTCACTTCGTTCGCAATGACAATTCTTGTCGAGTCGCTTTGCTCTTCGCAAAGACGCTTATGGGGACTTTTTCAGACTTAGGAGGAAACAACTCATTGTGGGGTTCTGACAATGCAACCAATCAGGAGGGTAGGTGAGTTAAATAGGCAAGAATTTTGAATCCCCTATGGAAATTCTTCATCTCATTGCTGCTCCAGGCAGCTTTTCACAGCAGTTACCAATTCTGATACATCTATGGGCTTGGCGAGATAACCAGAAGCTCCCAATTCAATTGCTTGGGTTTTAGATTCCTCATCTGGGTAGCCGGTCATCACAATCACTGATACCCTATCGTCAATTTCCTTTAACTTCCTTAGGAGGGACATTCCATCCAACTGAGGCATTTTGAGGTCAGTAATGATTAGGTCGAACCTGGTAGCTTTAAATTGAGCCAGAGCGTCCATACCATTATCTACGCTCTGGACATTATAGCCTTCTCTTCGCAGAACGCGGTCGCAGATTTCCCTGGACTCTCGGCAATCATCAACCACTAAAATCCGAACATTTTTTTCTCCCATTAAGTTTGCCTTCTTTTGAAAAAATCTTATTCCTCAAGATGAGTCTCTACATACATAGCCAATAACTCTTGTACCTTCCTTGGTGGAAGGATGATAAAATAGTGGTCAATAATTGAATGTGCAATTTCATGAGAAAGTACCCCTTCAGAGATACCTTTAAGTGTGGTATAGATTGTTCTCTCCTTATGGATGTAGAATGAATTCGCTCTATTTACCCTTCCCAATATTCCCTCACATCCTCTAAGAAGTTCCTCAGCGTTCTGGTATATCTTCACATTTACGTGTAGTCCCATAGGGTACATATCCAGAATTGCTTCAACTTTTTTCAATAGCAGGTCAAATTTATAGGCGAGTAGCTTTTCCGGGTTTCTCTTTGACGGAGCAGGAGCAGATAAATCGACATCAACAAATCTGGTATTAATCCTTTTGTGAATTTTCTCCATATCTAATTCTTTGGGGCAAAAAATTGTAAAAAATTGGCTCTCCACCATAGTCCAGTCTGCACTACTCTCTTCTGCCCATAAGAGCCTATCAGTTTCCCATCCCGGCAGATGAGAAACGAGAATAAAAGTAAGAATCAGAATCGAAACTCGTAGCTTCCCTTCCATTTTCATGCCATTGCCTCTCGCACACGGGTCACCTTTGGCAAACCAAAAAACCGAGTTACCTTGAAATGCTGGACTACCGATAACTCGGTCTCGAGTTTCGCTATATGTTGCCTTCGGTAACCCAGCCTCCCGAAAGAGACAGCCTAAAAGTTAAGAGCCTCCCTTTAGCAGAGCTTCGCTCTGCTGCTACAGTTTCGGGACTGTAGGCTTTGCGTCCTCCGATTACTCGGAGTTTGCCTTTATCGAGCTATATGTCTTCTCTTAGAAAATTATTCCTTATATCCTCCAAAAACAAAAAGCCGACCTATCTTTCACCGACAGATAGCCCGGCTAGCATTGACTATATTTTACCATCTTCGGCAACCCGGCTGACATAGACTCAAAAGTCTTTAGCCCCGTGGCTTTGCGTCCTCCGATTTCTCGGAGTTTGCTCTTATCGGTTGGCACTATTTCTTTTGATATGAGTATATCCTAAGTCTTGCGATTTGTCAACAAATTTTTAACTGGAATTCTGAGGAAAAACCGAGAAATTGGAATACTTGAAAAGATGAAGAATTTAGTATTTTTTCATTTCTTCTGCTCTTCCTCCTCCTGTAACAATTCTTCTACTTCAGGTTCTCTTTCGGAATCCCACTATCTCCCTCACTTCTTGAATGAGACTAACCGAGGGCGGCGAAAAAACATCTCTTATGAGTGCCTTAACATAATTGACATCGAATGGCTTGGTGATATAATGATAAGCCCCCAGTCTCATTGCCATTTTGGCGGTTTTCATTGTCCCGTAACCCGTAATCATAATTACTTCCATATTTTCATCAATTTTTTTAATCCGGCGCAATGTTTCAATTCCGTCCATACCAGGCATCTTCAAATCCAAAATTACCAAATCCGGCCTTTTGCTATTCACCAGCTCCATCGCTGCCTTCCCGTTGTTAGCGGTAAGCATTATATATTCTTTCTCTCTTAATATTCTATGAAAAAATTTGGACACATTTTCCTCATCATCTACTACCAAAATAATCGGCTTTATTTTCATCTTAATTTTCTTTGTTCCCATTATATTCCGGCACAATTTCACGGAGTTTTGCAAAAACTCCTTCCAAATTCCTATTATTTGCAAGCTGCCATAATTCTTCCGTGGTTTGAATCAATTTCTCTCTCTCCAATCCAGGAGAACTGGTGACAAGAATCTTCTCATTTTTTGTCTTCTGAATCTTCTCTTCTTTGCCAATAAGCTCCTCATATAATTTCTCTCCGGGTCTCAATCCTATAAATTCAATTCTGATATCTCTATCCGGCTCGAAGCCCGATAACTTAATTAGGGATCTCGCCATTTCGAGAATTCTCACTGGCTCTCCCATATCCAGAATAAATATCTCACCGCCCCTGCTCATAGCTGCCGCAGTGAGAACTAAATGGACTGCTTCCGCGACGGTCATAAAGTATCGTATAATCTCTGGATGAGTAACAGTAACCGGACCTCCCTTGGCAATCTGCCTTTTAAATAATGGCAATACGCTTCCATTGCTTCCCAGAACGTTGCCAAAACGGACAGCGCTAAATTTTGTTTTGCCACTGTTACTCAGAGACTGGATAATCATTTCAGCAATGCGCTTGGTAGCCCCCATTACATTAGTGGGGTTAACTGCCTTGTCAGAAGAGACCAGGACAAACTTATCCACACCATATTTCTCTGCTAAGGTAGCTAAATTTACCGTGCCCCAGATGTTATTCTTAATTGCCGCTTCCACATTTTCCTCCATCAGGGGCACATGTTTATATGCGGCAGCATGAAAGATAATGTCCGGTTGTAACTTACCGAATATTCTGTCCATTTCTTTCCCATGTTGAACGTTAGCAACCATGGGAATAAGGAAATCTTTTCCGTGTTTTTCTACAAGCTCTGTATGAATTGAATAAACGCTATATTCAGAACTATCAAGCAGAATTAACTTATTTGGTTCATATTTCATCGTTTGCCTGCTCAGTTCCGAACCAATAGACCCTCCTGCTCCAGTAATCAAGACTGACTTCCCTTCTAAATACTCCCTTATCTCGTCAAATTCTTCTAAAACAACCTCCCGTCCCAGAATATCTTCAGGTTCAACATCTCTTATCTGGCCAATGCTCACAGAACCATCAAGAATAGAGAAGAGAGAAGGCACGGTTTTTACCTCAAGACCCGTCCTCTTGCAGATTGCAACAATACGCTTCATCTGTTGAGGAGTAGCTGAGGGAATAGAAATGATAATCATCTCAACTTTCCTTTTGGCAGCGATCTCTCCAACTTCGCTAATTTCTCCCAAGACTGAAATGTCGCGTATAATCATTCCTCTTTTTTGGGGATCGTCATCAATAAAACCAACTGGCTTATATGGTATATTCCTTCTCCTCGCCATATCCCTGA
>CAZJWT010000050.1:0-3404 GCA_964550005.1 uncultured Clostridia bacterium
TAGGCATTATGGTGGGGTCTTCTGCTTCTAAGGGCAATATTTCCTTTACGGGATCTATTTTCTCCCTTAACTCCAGATGAGCGAATCCCATATTCGTTCCCCAGTCGAATTCAGCAGTAACCATTGATACGCCTTCCCGGGAAATCGATTTTATCCTCTCCAAGTTTTTAACTGTTCCAATAGCCTCCTCAATCGGTTTGGTGATTAGGGTTTCAATCTCTTCAGGAGCTGCATTTCCATAGAGAGTGACTATAGTCATTTGAGGATAAGCTAAGGCAGGAAATAGTTCCTGGGGTAGCTTTTTCCAGGAAATAAAACCGAAAAGGGTCACTGCCAAGAAAATCATTGTTATGGTTACTGGTTTACGAACAGAAAACCTCGCTAAGCTCATTTACTGTTCACCTTCCTCACTGACCGTAGATACCTCTTTTTCGGCTTCTCCGTATTCTTTTACCTCGATTACTTTTACCCTTTTCCCATCTGCCAAACTCTCAGGCTTTTCCATCACCACCAATTGGCCTTCATCCACGCCCTCAGCAATTTGGGCGTAGTCTGAAGAGAGATATGCTACCTCTACTCTTTGAGCGTAAGCAACATTGTCATCTCCCACAACAAAGACCCTGAACTCTCCGGCCGATTTATCTAAGCTATCGCTGGGGATAATAAGTGCATTATCTTTTTCAAAAATGGAGATTTTAATACGGGCGAACATTCCCGGAAGTAGTAACCCGCCAGGATTATCCAGATTAGCCTTAACGGTTAAGGTCTTGCTTTTTCCTGCTATTAGAGGTGAGATGTTACTTACCGTGCCAGTAAAGTCTATTCCTGGATACGTGTCCACATTAACTGTGACGTTCTGCCCTAAGAAAACCCGGTCTATCTCTTTCTCGATGATCCCCAGTTCTGCAACAACATTTTCCAGATTGACGAGAGTGGCTACCTTCACGTTGGGTGTAATGAACTCTCCAACCTCAACGTTCTTGTCACCAATTATTCCATCCTTAGGAGCCCGGAGATAAGTCTTCTCAAATTCTGAGGAGGCAAGTCTCGCAGCCAGCCTGGCCTGTTCTAATTTCGACTTTACGATGGCTCCAATGGAATAGAGCTTTTCGTATTCTTCCAATTCAATCTGTGCCTGTTTCAATTTCAGGAGAGGGTCGTTCTGGTTCAGGCGGGCTATGGTTTCTCCCTTTCTTACCTTATCCCCTTCACGAAAATTGAAGGATTCAATCATCCCTGCAACCTGAAATCTGAGCTCTATTTCAGAGCCTCCCTTTATGGTGCCCATTGCAGAGAGGGTGTCCTGGAATGTTCCCCTGGCTACTCTAAAGACATTGACCGGAACTTCCTCTTCGCTTAATTGAGTCTCCTTCTGGCCTTTCTTTCGCGTTTCTTCTGTCTTTTCTCCACGGCCTATTGAGGCAGGAAGTTTTCTTTTAGTGGATAGATGCTTGGCAAGCCTGGAAGTCACTGCCATTAGGATTCCCGCTATGGCGAGAACGAGAATTATGAAAATGAGCTTGTTACTTTTAATCCATTTGTACGATACCATCATCTCACCTCACTAATATTTTTCAGTTCCTATTGCTTTATTTAAACTGGCAACGGCTATATGGTAATAGGCGAGCGCTTCATTATATGAATTGCGAGCACTGGTCAGGTTTATTTCTGCGCCTAAAACTTCAGAATTGGGAGCGAGATTCAGTTTACCTTTCTCTCTGGCAATCCTCTCCTGTTCCTTACGGAATTCTATCTCCTTAGAGATGGCTTCAAGCTGGATTAGAGACTTTTGGTAATTAAAATAGGCTTCCTTCACGTTGGATTCCATTCTTTTTTCCGTCTCATTGGCTTCGTTGACAGCCTTTTCATACTCAATGTCAGCTTCTCTCTGTTCGGAAACATTCTTGAGATTGTCGAAGAAAGATAGGCTAACAGAGCCCATGTTTGACTCGGTTCTTGACGACTGTCCCAATTTTGGATTGGTCTGGTCAGAAGTATAGGCGGAACTTAGTGTGCTTCCTCCCAAGCCCTTGCTAACTTTAATCCCTGCATACCAGGAATCAGAAATTTTGAGTTTCTCCGTTTTATAGGCACCGCCACCTCTACCATAAAATCCACTCAGGTCAATTTTGAACCTCTGGTCGCTTCTGACAATCTCTTTCCCCAGCTCAGCGAATCTCACAGAAAGCTTGCTTATGGCGAGGTCTGTGTTATGCTCCCTTGCCAGTTCCAGGCAATGGTCCAATGAGATTGCCAATTCCTGGAAATCAAGACGAGTATCAACTTCCACAGAAACGGGTTTTTCAAGATTGAGTAACTGCTGAAGAGTCAAAAGAGCCAGCGAGAAGTCTTTTTCTTCAGAAATTTTCTCATAACGAACTTGATTATATTGGGATTGAACATTTAGAAGTTCCTCTTTGGTTACTAGATTCAACTGATGTTTCTTCTTAACCTCTTCCAGAATTGACTCTGCTTCACTTTGGAGTTTCTCCCGTTCGTTAAGATTTGCCCGGCAACTCACCAGGTTATAGTAAGCCTTTTTCACATCGAAAATCAGGTCCTGTTTAGTCTTCTCATATTTTTTTCTGGCTACCTCTAACCTCGAGTTTGCTTGGCCAAGAGTAGATTTTAGTTTGCCTCCCTGATAGAGCGACTGCCCAACCTGGACGCCAAACTCTGTCTCTCTAAATCCCGCATCAACCCCTTCAGTCTCCAGTGACTTTATGTTGCCGTCAGTCCTGTCCATTTTGGCTATGACGGAAGGAAAGAGGGCCCTCGCTGCTTCGCGAACCTTTAGTTTGGCAAACTTTACCTCCTCCTCGGCAATCTTAACAGTTTTAGAGTTATCTAACGCTATTCTCAAACAATGTTCGAGGTCTCCTATCATTTTTTCTTCTCGCTTTGATGAAATCGGAGATTTTGCTTCTGGCACGTCAACCATAGTGGCTGAAATCAGTGGTTCTAAATCTATAACTATTGAGTTCTCTTTTCTTTCTGTTTGGAACGACGAGGGCTGGCTAAGCTGGAAAACAAGGTAATCGAGGTAGAGAGTATCTTTTCCTTCCTTCTGTTTATAGCTGCAACGGATTTCTTCCACCAGGCCTTTATTTACAACCATTCTTTTATTCTTCTTGCTGTAGAGATTATCATCAACAAGGTTTATTATCAGTCTGGGGGGCGAGTCCAGAATGAAGCAAGTGTAGCCTACAGGCTCGGTATTAATCAACATCACCCTTGTCTTTCCAGCCACCTCTTCGACCGTTATCTCTTCCAATTGGACAATTTCTGCACCCCAGGCCCCAAGGGCAAAAGTGATTACCAACAATATGGTTAAAGCCTTCTGGAATCCCCCGATGAAATCGGGGGTTTTAGCAATTTTAGAAAATCTATCCATTTTATTCCTC
>CAZJWT010000050.1:3504-9340 GCA_964550005.1 uncultured Clostridia bacterium
AAGAAGGGAGAAGTGCCTGTTGAACAGAACTTCTCCCCTTTTTCTTTTCTGTTTATGCCCAACAGGCAAGGCTTTTTCCCCATTTATTCTTGTTTTGATACTATTATATACGGCCAATGTTACAAATATGTAAGAAAATTGTAAAAATTTTGTAAATTCTTTATGGCTCAAAAAAATTAACAAAAAATTAACAATTTCTTAACACAAACTTAACATGTTTGGGTTATACTCTAAATAGAAAATAAAAAGGAAATGGAGGGAGTGCTGGGGAGATGGATAAAATGGATAGATTTCTTAAGAAAACATTATTATTGTGCTGTGTTATAGGCCTGGTATTAGTAATTTTCCCAGGCCTTTCTTATGCCGACTACTACGCTATGTTAAAGGTTGAAACTCACCCTGTGACGGGGCGCACTGATGTAACCAAAGGAGTTCAATTTGAGATTAAGGTAATAGCCTGCAATGAATTTGGAAACCAAATCACCCCCGCTACACTCAACTGGGATTACGCCCAGTTTGCACATATCATTTTCCAGTCGAATGACCCCAACGCCCAGATTAAGAATAATTTGGGTCAGTGGGTTTCAATGACTAGTCCGCCTTATCAGATTCGGTTGGATGGGGACGGTGATAGGATTTTCGAAGTAATCTTGAATACTGTAGGGGACGCCAAGAGAATTACAGTTCAGCAGAATCCAGCTTACTACGGAGGTATTCTTGACGGATTTCTCGATTTCAAGGTATATGACTTCGTTGACCATTTTGATATTAATATCCCTCCCGCCTCGAAAACGGCAGGCGTTGCCTTTAACATCACAATATATGCCAGAGACATTTCCAATAATATGGCAGAAACATTTAATGATGATATATTTATCTGGGCTGTCATACCACCTGGTTATACGTACGCACCTGATATGAACCCTTCCACAATATCTGGAAGTTCATTCACTGACGGTGTGGCTACTGTTCCGGTTACAATTTACGGTTCCCATCCAGTCTCCCACCTGGTCAAAATTAAATGTGAGAATATGGTTATGCATGGCAGTTACTATGCAGAGGGAGAGAGCGCTGACTTCGTTGTCAACCCGAATGTTTACGCCAAGATCCTCTTGCTTGTTCCCGGGGAGGGCCACACCCCAGGCAGGCAGATTGGCTCTGGAAAGCAGGGTATGCCAAATACCCAGACCGCAGGTGTGCCTTTCAATGTAACCGTTTATACAACGGATGACTACTGGAACCCTATCTTTGCTGCTGTTCCTATCGCCTTCACTTCCAGTGACCCGGTGGCAGACCTTCCCCCTTCGCCAACCATGACTACCAATCCAGAGACCTTCTCGGTCACTTTTCACACAGTTGATTTAGGAATACAATGGTTAAAGATAAGCGAGGGTGCCAAGGAGAGCGTAAGCACGGACATCCCTGTTAATCCTAACTATATATCTTATTTCCAATTTGACAGCAATATACCGAGTCCACAACGAACAACAGACCCATTTCAAATTAATCTTACAGCCTATGACGCAGATGGCAATATAGCGGATTATGACCAGGCACCACAACTGAGCTGCACTATGGGCGCTCAGTATGCAAACCCGGATACTATACAATTTACTGATGGGAGAGGAAGTGCATGGATTCAGGTAACAAAGATGGGAGTGAATGTCCAGATTATTGTTGATGATGGTACTCATTCTAAAAATAGTAATAACTTTAACGTGATTGCTGGAAACTTTAACCAATTGCTGGTGCTTCTGGAGGGGGAAACCCATACCCCGGGACTAGGAAATGGGAAAGGTGGAACTCCAAACGCAATTAATGCCGGAGGAGCGACCACTGTTACTATTATAGCCTGTGATGATTGGTGGAATAACACGCCAATTCCAGTGGAGATAAGCAGTATAATTTCCCCCACAGGGTATATTCAGACACCAGCCCTTCCATTTAGCTTGGCAGCTGATGGGACTGGTCAGTGCCAGGTAACTTTCAGAACTGCTTATGAAGTTTCTACGCGAATGAATGAACCTCAAACTATAACCGTGAGCGGAGGCGGTAGAACAGCTACTTCCAGCCAGATTACTGTTAATCCCGGAGCCTACGACCGGCTGGTGATTTCTGCTCCAGGCGAGCAAATTGACCCAGGCACATTTGACGCTGACGGAAAGAGCGGCTCGCCGAGCACCCGGGTTGCTGGCGTCCAGTTCAATGTAACCGTAGCTGCCACGGACCAGTACTGGAATCCGGTAGTTAGTGGATTCCCCGCTACCATATATTTCGATTCAGGAGATAGTAATTCGCTCGTTAGGTTTGCGGGGCTACCCAAAGGGAGTGCTGTGGGTATGGGGGCGAGAATAAAAGATTTCTCTGCCACCCTGATTACGCTTGCTTCTCCCCAATGGGTATCCGTAACTGACGGAAGCAAAACGGCTCAGGTTAACATCCCGGTCACTCACGGTTCTCTTGACCACTTTGCCTTCAGTACCATTCCAGATTCCACCGCTGGCAGTACTATTTTTAATGTGACCATCACTGCCCAGGACCAGTTCAATAATAGAGTGCAAAGCTTCAATAGCACCGCTACTCTATCATCAAATACTGGAGCAAATACATTCGTTCCTTCGACAGCCACGTTTACCAGCGGACAATGTATACTTAATGTAACAATATATAAGGCAACGTATCCAGGTACTGCCAGACTTACCTGCAGTTATACAGGCAAATCGGGCCAAAGCAATACATTTATTGTAAATCCTGGTCCATACGCTAAACTTGTTCTTATCCTTCCCGGACAAAGTCACGAGCCCGGTAACATAGTGGCCCAGGGCAAGAGCGGTACTCCGCTTCCCTACACAGTGGGTAATCCTGCGATACAAACTATAGTGTATGCTGTTGACCAATTCTGGAACAAGGTCCACCCTCCTGATCCAGAGCCCCGGATAGAGATAACTACTGTCCATTATTTGGATGTGCAGCCTAATAATCCCTGGACAATGAGTAATGGTGAGGCTACTTTCTGGACGACGCTGAAGACAGCAGCCACAGGACAGGCGCTAATTGGCACAGACATAGCCACCGGAATCAATAATACGAGTACAATTGATGTAAATCCAGGAATTTTTGTCAAATTGCAAATAACTGCACCTGACGAGGTCCCCGACCCGGGGAGCGACCTGGGAAAAGCAGGAGTCGTCAGGTCTCAGGTGGCGGGCGTGAGTTTTGACGTTCAAGTTAGAGCGGTTGACCAGTACTGGAATCTGGTGCCCGACATAAATGGCGAGAGCATTGACCTTACCTCAGCTGGAGACACGAGTCTGGATGGTAGATATTCGCCGAAGTCTTTTGTGGGAGGCGTCACAAACTTCACCATATGGCTTGATGGAAACAATCAAGACATAGATGTCACTGCTGTAAGCCTCCAGCCTCCTCCCTTCGTTAACCAGCATACGGTATGGATTCATGTGGATAGAGGGCATAAATATGTTGTACAAGTCCCCACATCCTGTACAGCTGGGACACTTTCCACTAATGTATTCTCTATGACAGTGACGCTGCTTGACGAGAATAACCAGGTGGTCACAGATGCTAACAACTACTTCCAGATGACCCCCTGTTTAGCGATAGACCACTCTCCTGCCAGCGACCTGAATGGTTTAGGGGTAAATGAGTTCAAATTAACCAATGGAGTCGCCACTTTTTCCCAGAGCTATACGATAGTGGAAGTAATCTCCATTGCAGTGAGCGATGCTTTTGGCAGAGGACCCGTATACAGTTCTGCCATAGATGTTAGAGAGACGGGGCTCAGGTATAGAGTACAGGTGCCTTCTCAAGCTACTGTGGGTGGAGTATTTGAGGTCACCGTAAGTCTGATTGATACCGGGACTGGCAATGTGGTGCCTACCAGGGACAGGCAAGTCAATTTAGTTCCCCTTTCCAGCGCGGAGCCAGGAAGAGAGGGACGTCTCTATGTCACAAATGTTGGATTATCCCAGGGCACGTGGAAGATTACCAACCAGTGGTATACGAAGGCAGAAATAATTTCCATAATAGCTTCTGATGCCCAAGCGTATGTACCAGCGGCTGAGGCCAATTCCAGCCTTCCTTTCAGGGTTATTCCGGGGCAAGTGAGGAAGTTGCAGATTTTGGCGCCGGGCGAGGAACCGAGGCCGGGCGAGATGGCCTATGTCCAGACTGGTAAGGATAGTAGCAATATTCAGGTTCAGGGCGCGGAGATAGATTTTGCGGTCACGGTTCAGGCTGTAGACCAATATTGGAACCTCGTTGATTTCACAGGAGGCACTGTCTATTTGTCTTCTCAGAGCTCTTTCAGTTCCAATCCCGCGGAATCATCATTAACCCATGGCATGGCAACCTTCATCGTTACTCCTCACCAAGCAGGTGCGTCTTTCACTCTCAAGGTAGAAGCTAAAAGTCCACCCGGTTTAGAGCCTCAGTATGTGACTATTCCCCTTGAAGCGTCTATCTACAAGATTACGAGCACCGTTCTTGGTGCGAGAACTATTGACTCATTTAGACTGATTATTGAGCTTGTTGACCCTGAGACAGGTCTACCTAAACCCGGGGCGAACAACTGGTTTGACTTGAGTGCCTGTACAGTTGACTGCAAAGATGCTCCAGGAAAATGGACAAAGATGGGAGGAGAATCAGCCCTGGATAATGGCCGGGCAGAAATCTGGGTCAGCTACGATACAGTGGGAACGATTCGATTCAAAGTTAACGACGATTTTGGTCGGCCTCCAGCATACACTGAGCCTGTAGAAATCCGGCCATTGGGCCTTTGCTATGAGATAGATGCTCCGGGAAGGGTTGAGGCGGGTGAAGAATTTTCTGTTACAGTTAAGTTAATTGACACGGGTGCGGGAAATGTGGTAACGCCCACAAAATACGACAGGAGAGTAAAACTGATTGCCTATTCCTGTATTGATGGAATGCCGGCAGAGGGGAAATTAGAGGTAACGGGCCTCTATTTAAAGAAAGGAACAATGACCATATCTCAAACATATAATTTTGCCCACGAAATCTATATTGAAGCTTCTGATGTCGGAGTCTATAACCCTGTATCTGACAATGGCCGAACTAGCGACATTGAAGTTATTGGCGCACCGGACACAGTGCTTAGATTTGACGGAGTCTATAATGAAATTAACGGGGCAGTCTATCTCAGGGATAATACGCTGATAAGTGTTCTCTCTACTTCGGATATTGTGGCCGAGACTATTCTTTACAAAGATAATGGCGGAGATTGGAAGACCTATGCTGAGCCATTTACTCTTTCCCAGGGAGGCCATGTAATACAATACTACGGAATAGATAAATATAGTCATAAGGAAGGGATAAATCAGAGTGAGCCAATCTACGTCTCCTTCGTTAGCGAGGGAGTAGATGGGGTGAGCAATCGTCCGAATCCGTTCAAGGCAGGTAGGGAGCCAACATTGATAGAATACAATTTGAAAAAGCCTTCCAATGTAACGATTACAGTCTATGACATCTTCGGCCAGGAAGTCTGGCATGAGAGTTATAAGGAAGGAGAGAACGGTGGCAAGAAAGTGAACAGCGTTCCCTGGGATGGAAGGAACCTCTCCGGGAAGGTGGTAGCAAATGGAGGGTATATTTGCCGGGTGTGGATAGAGGGGGAAAAGAGGCATATGGTAAGGAAGATAGCTGTAGCTAAATAGGAGACAGATAATGGAAAAGAAATTTTTTAGACTATTTGGAGTAGCTCCGATTCATCGGAGCGGTTTTCTTATTTTGGTGTTAATTCTTGGGATGGAGTGGCAATTTGCCCGGGGAGATAATTACTACGGAATGGCGAATGACT
>CAZJWT010000051.1:0-6061 GCA_964550005.1 uncultured Clostridia bacterium
AACCTGCAGCTCCTACAATCGCTATTTTGGCTCTTGCTTTATCAATATCCATTAGTTGGACTATTTTAAGCACATTCTGTACAGCCGTGATCGCAGAAAAAGCAGCCCCTGTTGTGATAGCTGGTCCGACCTTATTCTCCAAAAATCGACCATCATCGGTCAATATCGGAATAAACGCACCTAAACCAATTACCTTAGCCCCTAATTTCTCTCCAAATTGAGCGGTTTTAGCTATCTTTTTCTTAGCTAACTCTCTCTTCAGTAACATCATCCTCGTTGTTAATGGGCAAAAAACAATCCAACCATTAACAGAAGAACCATCTCTTTTTCTAAATCCAGTCACTTTAGAACCGATAATGGGCCATAAATTCCTGCTGAAAATTTTTAAGCTTCTCTTCGACATTCTATCGGCAAAAGGATACTTTCTTGCAAAATCAGATAAATCCAAAGCATGCGCTAGGAAAACGAATTCACCTTTTCCTACGAGTAGCCTAACCACAAATCTAGGCAAAAACGGTATAAACAAATCTCTAATTGTGGCTAAAAGCTGACTCCAGCTTTTCCTCCAAAAAGTCAGTCTGTATGCCCTGAGCTCCCTTATAAGCCTCCCTATCTCAATTCTATTAACATCTTGAAGTCCTAAAAAGCACACTCCGGAGCGGAATCGGCCACTCTTCGCCACATTCTCGTTCCATATTGCTTGTGCTTCTATTTCTACGGAAGGGTAGCGAGGAGAAAGGTCTATGCGAATCACGTATCTTGTAGACTTAGATAGGCTTTTCTCCAAGGAAAGGCCTAGTCCATCTTCGCTTAAGTCCACAGTCTCCCCAGATATGTTTATTAATCTGTCAAAGGCAGTTTCTTCCACCTTTATCTCGACCGGAAAACCAGCGATAATTCGAGAAGAAATTCTTTTTTCCATGGAATAACTATCCCTTTCTTATTTTCTCTTTCAGTTATGGTACCTTATCTATATCTATGATGTCATCAACAAATTTATATCCTACGCCCTTTATGGTTTCTATCTTCTTGCCTTCAGTCCCTAACATTTGCCTTAGTGTCTTGATGTGGGAATCTACTGTCCTTGTGGTGCCAAAATATTCATATCCCCATATGCTCTCTGTTAAGAAACTCCTATTCAATACTCTCCCCTTCTTCTTCATCAGAAGACAGAGTAAATCGAATGCCTTAGGAGTCAATTTGATTGACTCCCCTTTGACCCGAACAGTACGCTTGGCCAAGTCTACATATATATCTCCACAGACCAGAGTTTCCTCTGTCTCCTTTATCCATTCAAGTACTTCTGTTGATATCTCCTTCCTCAATGCCTCATCATAGAATACTTTTACTGTGTTCCCTTCTCTTTTCGCCTGACTCAGGGCTCCTTTGGCTTGCCTAATCAGTGTTTCCCTCTCAATATCTCTATTTTGTCCATCAAAGCTTGCTATCCCTATACTTATGGTTATACCTAACTCTTTCTCCTCCACTCTCCTCCTTAACCTTTCTCCTATCTCCACTGTCTCCCTTATCTGCTTCTTCAACCTCTCCCCGAGGTTTCCCCAGGGTTCTTCTGTGATTTCTGGCAAGATTATGCCAAACTCCTTCTCCCCACACCGACAGGCTATATCTCCCATCCTGAGATTCTCCCCAACTATTCCTGCTATATTTTTCAATAGTTTATCGCCTTCTTCTACTCCGTGACTCTTTTTAAATTCTTCGAAATTATCTACCTCTACCATCATCAATGTGAGACAGTGCTTGTACCTCTTTGCCTTCTCTATATCTTCCCTCAGTCTTAACTCAAAATACTTCGGCTGATAGAGTTGAGTCAACTCATCAGTTATCACTTCGGTATGCAATCTGGCATTCTCTATGGCTACTGCCGCTTCTGCTCCCAGCGATTCCAATATGTCTATGTCTGTCTGGTTGTATATCCCTCCTGACTGCTTGTTTGAAAGATTCAGCACCCCCACTAAGTTATCCTTATAGAACAGAGGCAGTATGAATTCTGCTCCTATCTTTCCTAAGTCCCCATAGATGTTTTCAAATGCTTTCCCAGGGAGAGTCCTTTCCATTTCTTCTTTTATGAATACTGTTTTCGATTGTTTAAGCCAGGGGATAATCCCCTCATTTGGCTTTAAAACATAATTATCACCCAATTCTTCATCAAGACCACATGATGCTTTTATCTCGTATCTTGACCTATTTCCTTCTTTCAAAAACAACGAAATCCTTTCCACTCCCACAGTCTCTGAAATTGAATTGACAATGCAGGTCAAAAGCCCCTTCAAATCCAGCATAGTAACCAGTGATTTTGTCGACTCTCTGAGAAGCTTTTGGTAATCATATTTGCCTCCGAGGATAACTGGCCGAAGTACTTTTCTCAAAGGTCCGTAAAGAAGAGCCGAAGCAATCGCAGTAAGGATAACAACCATTATCATAACAGGAAGCGAAAAGAATGCTACCCCTATGGTGAGGAAGATTACAGCAGGAATCAACGAAGAGACCAATCGAAGAGTAGTATCTCTTATCGCGATATCAATATCCATAAGGCGATAGGTTACGACGGCATACGCAATTATTCCAAGAGACACTGAAATGAGGATATTCGTATAAGGCGGGAAATGGATGTTATACCACATTGGCCAGTTCGTTGCTCCACCGAAAAAGCCAACTATGGCAGCCGCCAAGAAATAGCGTATTTGTTCTCTTTTGAATCCAGAACTTTTCCTATATACCTTCAACAGAAAACTATAGCCGTAAAAAAGTTGAAAGAACCAAAAAGATAAATAAATGTGAAAGAAAGTAGTTGGGATTGGCCAAAAGCCCAGCCCATACCTTGGAACTAAACCTGTATAAAGTAGAGAAGAAAAGTTTAATACGATAAAGACAAGGTTAATTATATAACAAGCTATGAGAAATTTCCGTTTCCTTTCTAATATCTCGAGGAAGGCAAATACAAAATGAAGATATGTCACATTGATGAGAATAATTCCTACAACAAGGATTCTGAACCAAAATAAAGCGTAAGCCTCGTTATTTGCAAATTGCCAAATGAAATATCCAAAACTATACAGAGCAATACTTAAACTCAAGACGAAATATGTTATGTTTTGAATACCCCTTCTACTTTTTGAGAAAACAAAAGTACCCAAGGAAACATTACAAATTGTGTTGAGAAGACCACTAAAACCTAAGAGAGTCATGTTTTGATCTCTCCTAACAGATTATTATATGCCAGACTCCTGCTCGATTCCAGCCATACCTTTCGGGAGGAGTCCAGTTTTAACTGCCAAGTCTAAATTTCACCCAAGATTTCTTCGCCGAGTTTATAGACGTCGCCCGCTCCTAATGTGAGGAGGACATCCTGGGGACGCAGATTCTTGATGATATCAGCAATTAGACCTTCCCTATCTGAAATTAGTGTAACAGTCTTTCTCTTCTCAGCCGGGAAGGATTCCAAGATTAGAGACGAAGAGATTCTGGGAATGGGCTTCTCTCCCGCAGAATAAATCTCAGTGAGCCAAACCCGACTGGCAGTGGCAAAGGAAGGTCCGAATTTCTTTGCCAAATCTCTTGTGCGTGTATATCGGTGTGGCTGAAAAATAACCAGAAGCCTCCTCTCTGGCCAAATAGATTTAATTGCCTCAAGAGTTACTCTTATTTCTGTAGGATGGTGTCCATAGTCGTCTATAAATACTATGTCTTTTTTTATGGCTTTAATCTCCAGCCTTCGACTAACGCCAGTAAATTCAATAAAAGCCTTTCTAATCTTTTCAAATTCTATTCCGAGTTCAATACCGACTGCAGCCGCACCGAGAGAATTGAGGACATTATGGGCTCCGGGAAAGTTCAGTCTGAGCCTGCCCAGATTTCTACCTGAAAAGTAGAAATCGTATTCAGAGTACATTCCTTCACAGGTTACATTTTCTGCATAGAAATCATTATTTTTCGTTCTTCCGTAAGTGTAATATTTTCTGGTTACTTTAGGAATAATTGATTTAACATTTTGGTCCTCGCCGCAGAGGATTATTGACCCATAAAAAGGAACCCTGTTTACAAACTGGACAAAAGCATTTTTGATATTTTCTAAAGTTTTATAGTAATCGAGATGGTCATCGTCTATATTTGTGACGAGGGCAATAGTGGGGGTAAGTTTTAGGAAAGAGCCATCGCTCTCATCTGCTTCAGCCACCATAAACTCTCCCCTGCCTAATTTAGCAGAAGAACCTATGTTTTTTAAACGACCTCCGATTACTACTGTGGGGTCCAATCCGCCCTCTGCCAAGACCATTGATACGAGGGAAGTGGTCACTGTCTTTCCATGACAGCCTGCAATTGTAACGGCGTATTTTAACCTCATCAACTCGGCAAGCATTTCAGCTCGAGGAATAACGGGAATTTTAAGCTTCTTTGCTTGAACTACTTCCGGATTATCCGGGAGAACTGCACTGGAAGTAACCACCACGTGAGCATCTCCCACCTGTTCAGGCTTATGGCCAATAAATATTGCACCACCCAGGGATGCCAACCTCTGGGTCACCTCGGTCTGCTTGAGGTCAGAGCCACTAACTTTATAGCCCAGATTTATCAACACTTCAGCAATTCCGCTCATCCCGGAACCGCCTATTCCCACGAAATGTATGTGTTGAATGTTCTTTAACATTCTGGGTTCCACCCCTCACTCTGACCCTCTCCCCACAGGGGCGAGGGCTAGTTAGATATCCCCTCTCCCCGATAGAGAGAGGTTCACCCCTCACCTTTCTCCTCTCCCCAAAGGGGAGAGGGTTTAGGGTGAGGGGGGAGGTTTTTTGAGAGCTCCCTACATCGATTCGATTAAATCGGCCATTCTGGTGGCTGCATCGTCAATAGAGAGTCTTCTCGTATTTTCCGCCATTCCCCTTAACTCTGACTCATTATCAATCAAGCGGATGATGATATCGGCCAATAACTCGCCCGTCAACTGATTGTCCTCTATAAGAAGGCAAGCCCCTTTCTTCGATAGAAACTCGGCATTGGCCTTCTGGTGTCCAGCAGTTGCATAAGGATAAGGAATAAGAATGCTGGGTAAGCCTTTTGCTATTATTTCAGCAACTGTGCTTGCCCCAGAGCGGGAAATTACCAGGTCACAACAGCCATAGGCATATTCCATATGGAGAAGATAAGGAAGGACACAGGCTGAATAATCCCTTTTCTCGTATTCTTCTTTTATTTCTAAAAATTGCTCAATGCCCACGATGTGTATAATTTGAATCTTCTTCCCCACCGGGGTCAAAAAATTTAATGCCTTTACCATTGCCAGGTTTATGCTACGGGCACCTTGACTCCCTCCAAAAACCAGGATGTTCTTCTTACCTTCTACCAGATTCAATTTTCGTAAGCCCTCACTTCTCGAGCAACTTAAGATAGATTGGCGGACAGGACTTCCTGTAAGAAAGGTCTTCTTAGACGGAAAATATCTTTCTGTCTCTTTAAAACCGACCATTATTCTATCAACTATCTTGGCTAAGACTCTATTGGCGAGTCCGGGAAGAACATTTTGCTCGTGAATGGCACAAGTTATCCCAAATATTTTCGCCGCCAGAACTGCTGGGAAGGATAAATATCCTCCCATTCCCACAACTATATCTGGCCCGAAAGAGCGAAAAATGTGTATAGACTGAAAGAATCCTTGGATAGATTTTCCGAGAAAGCGGAAAACTTTCAATGAGAATCCTCTTACTAAACCTTCTCCCACAATTTGGAAGAATGAGAATCCACTTTCTTGTGCTATTCTCTCGCTAATCCCTCCCTTTCTTCCTACCAGAGTAACCTCATTATTGCGATTTCTCAACTTTTCTCCCAGAGCCAAACCTGGGTAAATGTGTCCACCAGTCCCTCCCACAACAATCAAAATACGCATAACGGCCCCTAACCAAAATCCTGTATGAGTAGCAGCAAAGCGTAAGCTTTGCCTTCCTGTTTAGTCCCGATTTATCGGGACCACTACGTTCATTTCCTTAGCAGCAAGGCTAAGCTTAGGCCCTCTCCCGATTTATCGGGACGGGGACAAGCCCCTACA
>CAZJWT010000051.1:6161-9168 GCA_964550005.1 uncultured Clostridia bacterium
ACGGGGACAAGCCCCTACACTACAAGTAATGCAGAGCTTCGCTCTGCCGCTACATTCAACAAGTGCGGTTACTATGTCTGTCTGGAAATATTGAGAAGCATTCCCACTCCAATCAGCGAGAAGACCAGAGAAGACCCTCCGTATGAGAGAAAAGGTAAAGTGATGCCTTTAGTTGGCAGACAGGCAGTAACTATACTTATATTCAAAACAGCCTGGAAAGTAATTAAGAAAGTAATTCCAGCAGCCAGTAAATTTCCGAATTGATTGGGCGCTCTTGTAGCTATACGTAGTCCCCTCCATGCAATAAGAACGAATAAGAAGACTATCAAGCTAGCACCCAAAAATCCGAGCTCTTCTCCAATTATGGAAAAGATAAAGTCCGTATAAGGTTCGGGTAGAAAGAACAATTTAGCCTTAGAAGCCCCGAGGCCTTCCCCCAAAAAACCTCCTGAGCCGAGAGCAAGGAGAGCTTGAACGACTTGGTAGCCTATTCTTTGGGCATCAGCCCATGGATTGAGGAAGGTTAGCATTCGCTCCCGGCGATATCCCACATGAAAAATTGCGAAATATAAAAGTGGTACACTTAAGAAGAGAAGCGAAAGAAGATGGGAAAGCCTAACTCCGCCCATAAAGAGCATCGCTAATATAACCAGTCCTAAGATAACAGCAGTTCCCAGATCTGGCTCGACATAGATAAGCATCAAAAACATTGCTGTTACTATTAGAATTGGCAAAAGCCCTTTTTTCAAATCTTGGAGCTTACTCCCTTTGCGGTCTAAAACATCTGCTACATAGAGAATCAAACAAAACTTTGCCATTTCCGAAGGTTGAAAGCTCACCATTCCGAACTTAAGCCAGCGCTTGATTTCTCCGTGGTCTATTAGCAAAACTAAAACGAGGAGGCTCAATGAGAAGACCATAAGTGGTCGAGAAAACTTCTGCAACTTATTATAATCAACCCTTACTAAAGCGAGCATTAAGAATATACCCATCACTGTCCAGATAAGCTGCTTGGTTAGAAAGAGATAACTCGTATCAAACTTTTCATGGGATACAGTTGCGCTGGCACTAAAAACCATGACCACACCTGTGAAAACCAAGAAGAGAACAACCGAAAGTAGAAAAATATCCGAGCGGTGATACTCTGGCGCATATAGGCCCTTGTTCATCTTGTATCTCGGGCTCCCGAATCCTTTGACAAATCTTCTTTTTTGAGTTCTCAGATCTCTCTTACCCATCTCTTGAAATCTCTTCCTCTTTCCTCAAAGTCGGAATACATATCGAAACTGGAACAGGCTGGTGAAAGGAGGATTGAGCTGCCCGGCTGGCTTAAACTATAGGACAACTCTACTGCTTCCCTCATATCATCTACCCTGTAAATGGTAGCCGAGCCGATTAACTCCCTCTCTATCCTGGGGGCAGCTTGACCCAGCAAAACGAGACCAACGACTTTCTCTCTAATTAAATTCGTTAAGGGTCTATAAGGCGTCCCTTTATCATAGCCTCCCATGATGAGTATAAGCGGGGCTCGAAATGTTTCCAGCGCCCTCTTGCAAGCATCAACATTTGTCGCCTTGGAATCGTTGATAAACCTCCTCCCATCGATTTCCCGAACCCCCTCCATACGATGTTCTATTCCTGTGAAGGCCTCAATTGCCCTTCTGATCTTACTCCTCGATATACCAAATATACTTCCCACGGCAATAGCCACCAGAGCATTCTCCAAATTATGGGGACCGGGAATCCTTACGTCTTCAACTGAGAGTTCAGCTCTATCATAAGGAACTTTCAGCCTCGAGCCTAAATTAGAAATTATCTTCCCTCCCTCAACAAAAACCCCTTTCCTCAAGGCTCTCTTACTACTGAAGAAGATAACTCGCGACTTAGCTTTCCTCCCCAGAATTTTACACCTGCTATCGTCTGCATTCAGAATACAGAAATCCTTTTCTGTCTGTTTTTTAAAAATGTTAGCTTTAGCCTTGATGTAGTTGCTCATTGTCCTGTGCCTGTCCATGTGGTCAGGAGTTATGTTCAGGATCACTGCCACATGGGGATGGAAAGAGTTCATATTCTCTAACTGAAAACTGCTAATTTCGAGGATTAGAATAGTCCTCTTCGTAATCTGACCCACCACGCTCGATAGAGGAGTACCGATATTGCCTGCAACTATTACGTTCCTTTTTCTGTCACTCCTTAATACTGCTCCAATTAACTCACAGGTCGTGGTTTTCCCATTGGTTCCTGTAACAGCAACGATAGGGGGAGACGGCAAAGTATTCCAGGCAAATTTGGTATGAGCAATACTAAATGCTACCTCCACTTCACTTACCACGGGGATTTTCGACTTCCTTGCCCTCTCCACCAGGGGATTTTCCTGTGGTACGCCAGGGCTTATGACTACCAGGTCGCATTCAGAAACCAAATTCTTTAGTCTAACTGAATCCTGACGACCCAGAACAGTCTTTATCCCTTTTTTGAGGTTTTTAGTATTGCTTATTAATTCTCTCTTACTTTTTTCATCGCTTACTGTTACTCTCGCACCTTGAGTTCCCAATAGATTAGCTACCGCTAAGCCGCTTCGCGCCAGGCCAATAACTAAAACTTTTCTCCCTCGATAGTAATTTTCTGCCACTCTCATCGTAGTTTTAGCGCACTTAAGGCTATTAATGCCAAAACAATCCCTATAATCCAGAATCTGATTACTACTTTCGGCTCGGACCAACCAACCAACTCAAAGTGGTGATGCAAAGGTGCCATTTTCAAGACTCTCTTTCCTCGCAACTTAAAAGAAGCAACTTGTAGAATTACCGATAGCGCTTCAACCACAAAAATTCCTCCCACAATGACCAAGAGAAGTTCTTGTTTAATCAACAGGGCAACGATACCGATTGTCCCCCCTAAAAAGAGGGAACCAGTATCACCCATGAAAACCTCTGCTGGATAGCTGTTGAACCACAGAAATCCCAGACCCGCCCCTGCCATTGAACCCAGAAAGATGGAAAGCTCC